>NZ_AYVK01000002.1:0-241811 GCF_000503155.1 Mesorhizobium sp. LSJC285A00 | reverse complement strand
GTGCATGGCGGCTCCGACCCCGAGGAAATCGAGATTGCGCGGCCGCAGGCGCTGTTGCTGACGCCGGGCACGGCCGTCGGCGGTTACACCGCGCTGCCGGTGGCCGAACTCAAGGGCGTGCGCGCCGATGGCGGCGTGGCCTTGGACGACACCTTCCTGCCGCCGACCTTGGTCATCGGCGCGGCGTCCTGGTACAGCCGCCTGCTGCAGGAAGTGGTCACCGGCCTCGACCAGATCGCCGAGGCGCATGGCAAGATGGTGCTGGGCGGCCCCGGCCGCAGTGTCGAGGATCTTCTGATCCTCAATTTGGTCAACGCCGCGCGGCCGCGGCTGGCGCACATGCTGGCGCAGGACGTTTTCCATCCGGCTGAGGTCTACATGGAACTTGCCGGCCTTGCCGGCTCGATGGCGACCTACGGTTCGAGCGCAAGGCGGCTCGGCGAACTGCCTGTCTACGACCACATGGCGCCCGGACCCGCCTATTCGGCGCTGGCCGATGCGCTGCGTTCGCTGATCCTCAGCCTGCGCTACATCGAGCCGAAATCGCGCGCCCTGCCGGTCATGCGCCATGCCACCAATGTGTGGAAGATCCGCATCGACAACCCGAAACTTCTGGTGGCGAGCCGCATCGTGGTGCGGATCGGCTCCGAACTGTCGGAGGATGCCTTGCGCAAGATTTTCGTCAACCAGGCGACGGTCGGCTCGGCCAGCGAATTCGAAGGGCTGTGGAAATCACGCCTGCCCGGCATTCCGCTGAAGCCCCTTCATTCGCAGCCGCGCGAAATTCCCTATGACGGCGACCGGCTGTGTCTCGAACTGGACCAGAAAAGCGAGCACTGGGCCTCGCTGCTCGAAGCGCCGGGTTTTGTGATCGGCGTTTCGGGCGTGCTGCCCAGCGAACCGCAGGTCGACTGCTACTCGGTCAACAGGTGAGATGATGAGCAGGGACGATCCGTTCGGACTGTCCGAGGATCGGGAGCGGACGCGCATCCGCCTGAGCGGAGCGCCGACGCCGCGCGCCATGCCGCTGCCGGCGTCGGGCGTCACCGCGAAGCGCTCCGCGCGCGCGCATCCGAACGTGCTCGTCAACGCGTTCTCGCCGCTGCTGGAATTTGCACCCGNCTCGCTCGAGCGCGCCGACCAGGCCGCGTGGCTGGTGGCTGCGTTGCTCGATGATCTGGCGCTGAATACGCCGTGGGGCGGGGCCAGCGCCTGGCCGCGCCAGCCGCTGGTGGTGATGCTGCGCGGCGACGTCGACGCCGGCGCGCAATTCTTCGCCCGTCTTGAAGAGCTGGAGCGCCACCCCAACCGCGACCGCGAAATGCTGGAGCTGCAATATCACTGCATGGCGCTCGGCTTCCGCGGCAAATATCGCGTGCCGGGCCGCTCGGGCGACCGTTCGCTCAATGCCGTGCGTGTGGCGGCCGCGCGTTTCCTGCGCGACAGCGACGGCGAAGGCGCACCGCTGTCGCCCAACTGGAAAGGCGTGATCGCCTCCGACGAACCGCAGCGCTTCATCGTGCCGATCTGGGTGATGGTTTCGGCAGCGGCGGTGATCGCGACAGCCATCCATATCGGCCTGTCGATGAGCCTGAGCAGCCAGGCGGTCGAGCTTTCGGCGCTGGTTCGCGCCTTGCCGCCGCCGACGCGTACGGATGTCACCCGCGCTTCGCCGAAGGTCGACGCGCCGCCGCCGGTGGCGGTGGATTTCGCGCTGCTGCCGGAATTCCAGGCCGCGGCGCCGGACGAGCTCAAGAGAGCGCTGAGCGGCACGGAGAGCGTGTCGCTGGCGCGGCTGGTCATCCAGGCCTCCAATCCCGAACTCTTCCAGTCGTCGCGCGCGCAGCTGACAGACGGCTTCGATCCGCTCATCGCCTCGGTCGCCAAGGTGATCCTCGAGAACCAGGAGCTGATCGGCGATATCACCGTGGTCGGCCACACCGACGGCGTTCCCTTGCAAAAGACCAACCCACTGTCCACCAACCAGCGGCTGTCGGAAGCCCGCGCCGCGGAAATTGCCGATATCCTGATTCAGAACGGCGTGCCGAAGGAGCGCGTGCGCTCCGAAGGCCGGGCCGCCACCGATCCGGTGGCCGACGACGGCACACGCGAAGGCCGGGCCTTGAACCGCCGCGTCGAAGTGCTGGTCGAAAAGAGGCTGTGACATGTTCATCCTGCGCTTCCTCTGGGCGGTCCTGACTTCGCGTTTCCTGTGGACGCTGATCGGCCTGGCGCTGCTGTCGCTGATCATCTGGGTATTCGGCCCGATCGTACGGGTCGGCGACTATGTGCCGATGGCGTCGGAGACGGTGCGCATCGTCATCATCGCTCTTCTGGTGATCTTCTGGCTGATCTGGCTGATCGTCGCGCAGCGCCGCGCGATCCGCGTCAACCGCATGTTCGTCGCCGAGATTTCCGCCCCAGTCGAGGAAAAGCGGCTCAGCCCGGGCGAGGAAAACGTCGCCGCGGTCGGCGCCAAGTTCCAGGACGTCATGGTCGAGTTGAAGCGCCGCAAGCTCGGCGGCCGCAAGTTCCTGCGCGAGATGCCGTGGTATGTGATCGTCGGCCCGCCGGCGACCGGCAAGACGACGGCCTTGCGCCAGTCCGGCCTCAACTTTCCGATCGACCTGACCGACGATCTGCAGGGCATCGGCGGTACGCGTAACTGCGACTGGTTCTTCTCCGAAAACGCAGTGATGATCGACACGGCCGGCCGCTATGTCCAGCAGGAAAGCCAGCCCGATGTCGACGCGGCCGAATGGCTGGGCTTCCTCGATCTGTTGAAGAAGCATCGTGGCCGTCGTGCGCTGAACGGCGTCATCGTTGCGCTTGGGATCGACGCGCTGTCCGAGGGCGACGAAGCCGTCAAGGCGCATGGCCGCAAGATCCGCAGGCGCCTGGCCGAGCTCGAAGAGCGGCTGGAAATCCGCCTGCCAGTCTATCTGATGCTGACCAAGGCCGATCTGATCAGAGGCTTCGAGGCTTTCTTCGGCGGCCTGTCGACGGCGGCGCGCGAACAGGTATGGGGGACGACCTTCCCGCTCGATGCACGCGTCGACGCCAAGACGATCGCGGGCGAAATCACGACGCTGTCGAGGGAGCTGGAAAAGCGGCTGGTGCCGCGGCTGGAGGATGAGGACAAGCTGGCCGAACGGGCCGAGATCTTCCGCTTTCCCGCACAGCTGCAAAGCCTGTCCGAGCCGATCCAGGTGCTGGTCGAGGCGATGTTCGGCGAGAGCCGCTACGAGGAGGCAGCCTGGCTGCGCGGCCTCTATCTCACCTCGGCGACCCAGGAAGGCGCGCCGATCGACCGGCTGACCGCGGCGCTCGCCTCCTCCTTCGGCCTGCCGGCACGACGCACGATGCCGACGCAGCGCTTCGAGAAGCGCAGCTTCTTCCTCAAGAACCTTCTGACCGAGGTGATCTTCAAGGAGGCCGGGCTCGGCACCTTCGATCCGCTGGCGCAGCGCCGCCGCAGCTGGATCTGGCGCGGTGCCGCCGCTGCCAGCGCGGCTGCGGCCATACTCGCCGGCGGCCTGTTCACCTGGTCCTACTACGACAATCGCAACGCCATCGCCGCGCAAGCCGGCCAGTTCGAAGCGCTGCAGGCGCCGCTGACGTCGACCGCGGCGACGCCCGCCTCGGTGCTGCAGCCGGCGATGGACGTTGCCCTGACCGCCATGGACGAAGTCGTCAATGCCAGGACGGCGCCGCCCGCCAAGGCGCAGGACCTGCTCGGACCGTCGGCTTCGGCCGAGATGATGCGGGCGCAGACCGACACCTATGGCCACGCTTTGCGCAACGTGCTGGAGCCGCGCATGGTGGCGCTGCTCGAAGCAACCATGTGGCGGCAGATCCGCGATCCGGATTTCATGCTGGGCGCGCTCAAGACCTACCGCATGATGACCGGCCTGTCGCAAATGGATCCGGATTTCGTAGAGAATTGGTGGGTCAACGACCTGCCCGAATTCGCGCCGGCCGCACCCTTTCCGACCGCCGATGCGGAAGAACACCAACTGGCCGCGATCCGCCGCATGGCGGTCGACGACAGCTACATCGCGCCCGACCAGGCGCTGGTCGCCGAAGCGCTGAAAACGGTGTGCACGATTTCGCTGCCGGCACGCGCCTACAAGCAATTGCTGGCCGATCCGGCGGTGGCCGGATTGAAGGAATGGATCCCGGCCAATTTCGCCGGCCCGAACGGCGCCAAGGTATTTTCGCGACGCTCCGACAAGACGCTGCGCGTCGGCATATCAGGCGCCTTCACCTATGACGGCTTCCACGATGCGATCCTCGACCGGGTCGAGGATGTCGCCGCCCAGGCGGCACTCGACCGCGCCGTGTTTGCCGGCGGCTGCTCGGAAAATTCCGAGACGTCGGTGTCGGCGCTGTCGGAAGATATCCTGAAGCTCTACTATGACGACTATATCGCGCAGTGGGACAGTTTTTTGCGCGACATGCGGCTGGCGCCGCTCAGCGACCTCAACATTGCCAGCGAGAATCTGAAAGACCTTTCCAGTGCCGATTCCGCGTTGAAGCGGCTGTTGACGGCGGTGGTCCAGGAGGTCGACCTCACCCGCTCGGACGACGCGCCGGCCCGTGACGACAAGGCGGCGGCGAAGGGCGGCTCGAAACTGCTGGGCAAGCTCGGCAAACTGGGCAAGATCGTCAAGACCGGCGCCAAGCTGTTGCCGCGCGCAGGATCGGCCAGCGAAGTCGACCTGACCGGCACGTTGGTGGCCGAACACTTCAAGCCGCTCAAGAGCACGATTGCCGAGGTCGACGGCCAGCCGCCGGCGCTCGATGCCGCGGTCGTCGCGCTGACGGCGCTGTCCAACGTGCTGCAGACGGTGACCGCCAATCCCGACCCGCAGGACGCGATCAAGAAACAGGGCGGGCTTGCCGAACTGACCGGCGCCGTCGCCCGCCAGGCACAGATCCTGCCCGACCCCGTGAACACCTGGCTGAGCGGCATTGCCGGCGACACCAGCGGGTTGACGCAGAAGGCCGTCGCTTCCGAGCTCAACGCCATCTGGCGCGCCGACATCCTGCCCTTCTGCCAGGCCGCGCTCAACGACCGCTATCCGTTCAGCCCCGACAGCGCGGTCGACGTCAATGTGCGCGACTTCGCCCGCCTGTTCGGACCGGCAGGCATGATCGACGGCTTCATCAACGACCATCTGATCAGCTATGTCGACACCTCGGCGCAGCCTTGGAAATGGCGTGCCGATTTCGGCCTCGACCCATCCGCACTTGCCGCCTTCGAGCAGGCGCGGCGCATCCGCGACGATCTCTTTCCCGGCGGTCAGGGCCCGGTGATGGCCTTCACGCTCGAGCCGACCGACCTGTCGCCCAACGTGACCCGCGTCACGCTCAACCTCGACGGCCAGAACCTGGTCTATTTCAACAATGCGACGCGACCGCAACCGATGACCTGGCCCGGCAAGGACGGCACCGGCGTCATCTCGCTTGCTTTCCAGCCGATCGACGGCTCACCCGAAATCATGCTCAACGAGACCGGCAGCTGGGCATGGCTGAGGATGCTGCGCGGCGGCCGCTTTACCGGCACGTCGCTGTCCGACGTCTACAGCCTGCGGCTGGGCACGAAAGGCATGTACGCCGATTTCAAGCTCAAGGCGGCGAGCGTCGAAAATCCCTACAACCTCCAGATGTTCAAGAAATTCTCATGTCCGCCGCAGATCTGATCCTGCCTGGCTTCTACGGCAAAATGCCCGCCACCGGCGACTTCGTCAGCCGGCGGCTGACGGGCGAGTTCGTGCGCCTGTGGGACCGCTGGCTGGCGCAGCACCTGGTGCCATTGTTTGGCCAGCACATCTGGCCCCCCGCCACCGCGCTGCGCTTTCTGGCCGGCGCGAATTCCTTCGGCGCGTCGGCGGGCATCATCCTGCAGAGCGCCGACAAGGTTGGCCGGACATTCCCCTTGAGCATTGTCGCCGTGCTAACCGAAACGCCTGTCTCGCTGACGCATGCCGAGGCATGGTTTGCCGGAATCGAGGAGGCCGCCAGCGCCGCCCAGCAGGGCGAGTTGACGCCCGACGAACTGGACGCAGCTTTGGCGGCACTGCCTTTGCCGCCGGCTGAGCCGGGCGAGGAACTGATCGCCGACATGGTGATGTGGACGGCGCACTCCGACATTTTCGACATCGACCCGCACTCGCCGCAAGCGACGCTGGAGACAATCCTCGCCGGCAGTTGGGAGACGAGTTGATGCAGATCTGGAACCAGATGGGGTATCCGCACGAATTCACCATGGGCATCGACAAGGCCGGCCATGAGTGGATTGTGGTGGTGGTCAAAGGCACGTTCGATTTTCCCGCGACGCCGCGCGAAACGGTGAAAAAATCGGCAGAGCAAGCGCCGCTGGTTTTTGCCGACACACACACCGGCATGCCAGGCTATTCGGCCACGCTGTGGGAGACTGACTTCGCCTTCCGCAAACCGCGCTGCGATGTGATCGCCAATGGCTGCGCCCACGCACCGGGCGGGCGTCCGGCCGAGCGCGTGCCCGTCGGCATCAAGGTTGGCAATTGGTCAAAACTTTTCGAGGTCGTTGGCCATCG
Source organism: Mesorhizobium sp. LSJC285A00 (assembly GCF_000503155.1). Lineage (NCBI taxonomy): Bacteria > Pseudomonadati > Pseudomonadota > Alphaproteobacteria > Hyphomicrobiales > Phyllobacteriaceae > Mesorhizobium > Mesorhizobium sp. LSJC285A00. The sequence continues at coordinate 235,230 of NZ_AYVK01000002.1, read as the reverse complement.
CGAATGGCGCTCAATCGGCCCGGTCTTTACCGCCACTTCGCCGCAACCTTTCCTGAAACTGCCGATCTCCTACGATGTTGCCTGGGGCGGCGTCGACAGGCTGGATCCGGAAGACAAGCTCCCCGCCAGCTACAAATACAACCCGGTCGGAACCGGCTGGTCGCGGGCCAAGAACCAGCGCCTCATTCCCGGCCTGCGGCTACCGAATACACAAGCTGTCGGCGAGGAAATCCGCTCGCCTTTCGGCGACTACGGGCCCATGAGTTTCGGTCCGATGGGACGCGGCTGGCCGGGACGTATCGAGTATGGCGGCACCTACGACCAGAACTGGATCGACAATATATTCCCTTTCCCGCCGCAGGATTTCGACGAACGCTACTTCCAGATGGCGCCGCCTGACCAGCAGATCGACGCGCCGAGAGGTGGCGAGGACGTGCAGTTGGTAAACCTGACATCCAATGGGCGCGAGAGCTTTCGACTGCCGCAGACGGCATTGCCGATGAGGCTATTCAAGGGCAGGCTAACTGCGTTCGAAGGGGACGTGAGACCCGACACCATACTGTTCGATCTCGAGGCACGACGCTTCTCGATAGTCTGGCGTCTGTCTCATCGAATTGAGCGAACGGTGCTCGATTTCACCGAGTGCTGGGTCGGCGCCCCAACGGAATCGATGGTTCACGCCCACGAGACTGGTCGCATCTTCATTCGGGCAAATGGCGCAGCGCAGGACGAAGAGGAGGACGCCGCTTGAACGGAAAGATCGACATCGCCTCGATTGGCATGGTGACCCCTGTGGGTCTCGATGCGCCCGCTTCTTGCGCCGCGATGCGCGCACGACTCGACGGTTTCCAAGAGACACGTTTCACTGGAGCACGCGGCGAACCTCTGATCGGAGCGCCGATACCGCTACCGCGGGACTGGATCGGTGAGCGAAGAATTGCGCACCTGGCTGCCGGCGCAATCTCCGAAGCATTGGCCGAAGGGAATGCGGCTGGCAAGCAAACAGCCCTCATTCTATGTTTGGCCGAAGACAACCGCCTGGGAAAACCAGTTAGAGACGCGTCGAGGCTTTTGACCAAAATCGCCGAGATCGTTGAGATAGCTCCGCACGTAAAATCGCGCGTTATCAGCTACGGCCGGCCTTCGGGCCATGTGGCGCTTGAGCAGGCTCGTCGCCTGATCTCTTCAGGACAGGTGCCCAACGTCGTGATCGTAGGTGTCGACAGCTACCTCACTTCGCGAACGGTCCGACACTATCTCAATCAGAGCCGGCTGATGACCAAATTCAATCCAAACGGATTCATCCCCGGAGAGGCCGCCGCGGCCGTGCTATGCACGAAGCCTGGCGAGGGCCTGCTAACGTTGCTTGGGCTTGGCCTATCACGCGACCCGGCAGCCATTTACAACAAGGAGGATCTCCCACTCCGTGGCGACGGTATGACTGCTGCATATGGCGTTGCGCTGCAGGAATCACGCTTCGACATGATCGGAATTGGCTATCGAATATCGGATTTGATCGGCGAGCAATACTGGTTCAAGCAGACGGCTCTAGCGTCGCTTCGCCTGACGAGGGGCCATATCGAATTTCAGGACCTATGGTCCCCGGGCGAGTCGATGGGAAATGTCGGAGCCGCCGTCGTACCCACGATGATCGGAATGGCCTTCACTGCGGCAAAGAAAGGATATGCCGCCGGCAATCCGGTCCTCATCGAGGCTTCGAACGACGAAGGGGCCTGCGGCGCCGCCGTCGTGGCGTCGAGGCTGAACTAAATGTCCAACGTCTTTGCCAACGGACTGGAGATTTCCGGCAAGGCGGTTGACGCAAAGACAATCGCAGCTTTCCCCGACGTCTGCTTCACCCCGCCGGAAAATCCAGCAACGCCACCCGGCGTTCCGATCCCATACCCTAGTTTTGGATTTGCTTCCGATACGGAGGATGGTACCGGGACCGTGAAAATCGGCGGTAAGACGATAAACATAAAGAACAAGTCCGATCTTTCTAAAACATCTGGAACAGAAGCCGGATCCGCCGCCAAAAAAGGTATAATAACTTCCAATAATACCGGAAAAGAATACTTCAATTCGTGGTCACCAAACGTGAAAGCGGATGGAGAACCCGTTATAAGATTTACCGATCTGGCAACGAACAACCACGGATCGACAATAGCCAACACACCACCTTGGCTGCATGTATGCAAGCTAAACCCCGGATGGACTCCGACTTGTCAGAAATTGTACGAAGATTATCTATTCATGTACAAACCGAACAAGTGTGCCAAAGGCTATGAACCGCACCATATTATAGATAATTGCGCTTTTGTACGAGCAGGGGCACGCGCCTCAACCAAGAAATCATTTAAGTCGGCAAAAAAGATGGCGGCGCGCGTCTGGAAAAAGCTTAAGAATATCTTCCAGGCCGGAAGCCCCCATCCAGGCCGAAACTACAATGAAGACGATGCACCCTGTATCTGTCTGAAAGACAACATGGACCATGGTGAGCAGCACAAGGTCGCACATGACATTACGCGGGCGGAGGCGAAGAAAGCGAACGTCAAGGCCAAGGGGGGAAAGTGGAAGTACAGTCAGGCGAGAGCTGCAGGCGTCAAATCCGTGAAAAAGGCGGCCAATTTGACGGACGCACAGGCTGAATGCATCAAGATCGTACTCGATTCCTACTACAAGAAACAAATGGGTTGCACGGAAAACACGGAGGTTGGCGGACCCGAGACCAGCGCTCCGACCGCGACATCCTTCGCTACAGGTAACGGCGGTAACGCCAGCATCAGTGCTGTCCCATCGTAGAACGGAGCGCAGCAAGGAGTTAGGCCTATGAGGTATCGCACGCCTGGTGGTTTGTATCCGACCTGCATCGCGCTGCAAGATGCAGGCGCATACGTCATTGCGCATCCGATTGGCGACGGACCGGTAGACGCGGATCGAACGCTTTTGTTCGAGGTTCGTAACAACGTAGCCACGCTGATCCGGGACTTTGGCATCGAAGTGACCGGGATCGGTTGTGTGGCCGATTCCTTGTTCGCCGTGGACGGCTATTCGGGTCTCTATCGATTTCGCGACGGCCAATGGACGGATCTGCCGGATGTTGGCGACCCCGTCCCACGGATAAACGCGTTGCGCACGGTCGCTGGCAAACTGTACGGCCTGACTTCAGAAGGCGTCATCTGTCTGTGGCAGGACCCGGCCTGGGTCGAAGTTACCCCCAACGATGATGACACATACCTATTTGATCTTGCGCTCGACGGCAGCGGAAAGATGGTGGCGACCGGCGACAACGGCTTCCTAGCCTATGTCGTGAACGGCGCCTTTCAGCAGATAGACGTACCGACAAATGCCAGTCTCACATCGGTGTTCGCGCTGTCCAAAGATACGATGCTGGTGACTGGGTGGAACGCCACCGCTTTGATAGGCAATGCCGACCAGCTAACCCAACTCAACGTTGACGGCCGCACCGAGACCCTCATGAATTCAGTTCGCTGGGACAACAAGGTCTTGATTGCGGCAGGCGAGGAAATACTCGAACTGAACGGTACTACCTTGTCGGTTTTTGACTCAACGCCGGCGATCAGGTTGACCTGTGACGGAAATCAGCTGTGGAAGCAGTATGGGCGCGGCGTCGACAAATTCGAAAGCGGTCGGTGGATAAATATACCGCTGATCGCAGATATCTAAATGGACCTGTCGGCGTTTTAGCCGAGACACCGGCGAAGTCACGGGCGCGGAGCGGAAAGCAGGTACGTCCGCACCTTATCAAGGTCGAGATCGAGGATTCGTGGCGGTTCGGCTGCCGATAGCATTCTAAGCACGAATAGCTCACCCTGTTCGGGGAACTCGTCATATCGCTCCTTTGCGATCCTGAGGCCGGCTTCGCGCGCGACCCGCAGACCGTCGAGATGAGCCTCAAGACGCTCCACCAGCCGGGCAATCCTGACCTCGTCCAGTTCGGCGTTTTCCTCAGGGTGCAGGAGGTGGCGGTCATAGACGGACCAAAGAAACGCGGCCATTTCCGCGTGCTGCCGGACAATTTTTTCGAGGACAAACTTGCTCAATTGAGATTCACCGACCCGCCTCGAATATTATTCGAGACACTGGCATGGCTTGTGACGTACGTCCCTCTGATGGTGATGTGACCATCCTTCTCCATTACTATGGCCGCCTTGCCGCATCGCAACTCGATCCGTTCCTTGCCAACTATCTTCACCGTCTCTCCGTCCCTGACAATATGCATCGCGCTGTCGCCGCGGCTCGGTTCGACGATACGGCCGACAATCAATGGCCGTAAGGGATCTCCATCCTGAAACAGCAGTGCAACCTCGGTTCCGATCATACCGGCGGAGAGATCCGTCAGCGTCCGTGCGGGGATCGCCGTGTCGTATGGATTTCCGGGAAATACGACGAGTGGTGCGTTGTCTCCAAAGCCGAGGAATACGCCGATCACCACGCCTTCAATTCGATCAACGACCGTTGTCATAGCTGGCCTCAGTTCTGCTTGATCTCGGAGCCTTTCATCGTGATGTCGCTGGAAGCCTTGACGTTCACTTTGCCAGACGCCTTCACGATGATGTCCTTTCCGCTGATGGTGATTTCCCCGTCCTTCTTCAACGTGATGGATGAGGATCCACAGTTGAAGATGATCTGCTCACCGGCTGTGATGGTCATACCCTTGGCAACCTTGATCAGACCGTCTTCGCCGATATCGAGCATATCCTTCTTCGCAACCTTCGTGCTGCGGGCACCTCCGATCTCTGTCGAGTCGTCTTCTCCGACTTTTGCGCCGCGCTCCTTAGCAATTTCGGTGCTGTGAGCACCGCCTATCTTGAATACCTGGTCCGCACCCGTCTGTACGGTCTGATCTGCAGAAATCTGCCAGGTGTCACTTGCCCCAATCGTGTGGCTTTGACCCGCGCCAACCGTCATTGATCGCGTGGCGCCAATATCGTTCATTTGAGGTCCACCAACGCTACGCTGTTCGGCCGCTCCGACGCTGTCGATGCGCGCCGCACCCACTGTGATGGTCTGAACGATCGCCACGGTCTGCGTGTGATTGGCGCCGATCGTCTCGGTGGAGTTCGAACCGATGCCGATCGTCTCGTCGATGCCCACCGTCAGCGAGCGGTTCTTGCCGACCGTCTCGGTGTCGTTCGACCCGATATTAGTGGTCTGGTCGACGCCGACCTTGACCGTCTTGTTGTTGCCGACGTCCTCGTCGAGGTTGTGACCGACGGAGTGCTTGGCGTCGTGGTCGATGCGGTCGGACTGGTCGTGCTGGACCAGCTTCTGGCGATCATTCTTGATCAGAAGGTGGTGGTCCTTCTGCGCCTGGAAGTTGACCAGTTCGGAGCCGGCCTTGTCCTCGAACATCAGTTCGTTGTAGCCGCCACCGCCCTTCGACGAGTTGGACTTCCAGCCGGACTGCGTGGCGTTGCCGGGCAGTCCGTAGGGCGGCATCTGCGAGGCGTTGTAGACCCGGCCGGTGATGATCGGCAGGTCCGGATTGCCTTCGATGAAATCGACGATCACTTCCTGCCCGATGCGCGGGATCTGGATGAAGCCCCAGCCGCTGCCGGCCCAGGTCTGCGACACCCGCACGAAGCAGGAGCTCTTCTGGTCCTTCTTGCCCAGGCGGTCCCAGTGGAACTGCACCTTCACCCTGGCATATTTGTCGGTGAAGATCTCCTCGCCGGACGGACCGACCACGGTCGCCGTCTGCGGCCCGCGCATGATCGGCCTTGGCGTGATGCGCGGCGGCCGATAAGCAACTGAGGTCGGCGCCACACCGAGCACCACCTTGAAATTCTCGCCATCGGTGTCGACGCCGGCGCGATAGCCCGGATCGAACAGCCGGTACTCGGCGCTGATCACCAGATACTCCTTATTCTGGTCGTCGCGCGGAAAGCCGTCGAGCTTGAAGGTGCAGCCGGAGAACAGGCCGCGCACGGTGCCGACAGCGGCAATGCGCATATGCGGCGCCTGGATTTCCTCGCGCCTGATCGCTGCCAGGCTGTCGCCGCGGCCGACTTCCAGATGCGCGCCGGGATGGCGATAATTCTCGCCCGCGGCCTGCTTGTGGCCGAAGGGCTGCGCCGACTTCGCCATCAAATCGGCGGCGGGTTTTTCGAAGTCATAATCGGTGTGGGCATAGGCGCCGGGGCGCACCGCGCTGCCTGGAATCCAGTCGGTGATGTATTCGACGTCGCGGCGCGAGCCCTGCCCTTGGAACTGATATAGCACCGTCTCATAGCCCGGCGCCGGCTTGAGCTTGCTCATGGCGTCGGCCAGGATCAGTGTGTGCTCACCCTCGGCATGCTCGAAGAAGTACATTATGCCTTCATGCTCGAGCAGCCGCTGCACGAAATCAAGGTCGCTCTCGTCGTACTGCACGCAATATTCGCGCGGCGGATAGGAGCCCTGCAAGCGCTTCTCGAACTTGGCGATGCCGCCATATTTGGAGAAAATCTCCTCCACGATCTCGACGGCAGTCTTGTCCTGGAAGATGCGGCAGTCGGTGGTATTGCCGAGGAACCACAGCCACGGCCTGACGACCGCCTCATAGTGAGCCAGCCGATCTTCGATGCGGGTAAGGCGAAACTCGGCGATGAGGCCGCTGAACCAGCGCTTGGGGTCGGCCTCCCCTTCGATCGAAACGGTGCCGCCCAGCATCTTCAGCGGGTCGACATCGGCATTGGTCGAGACAAATCCAACGGTGTAGGCAAGGCAGCGGCTGATCTCGTCGCGGCCGACGAGATGCGTAAAGGTCAACAGCTCGGCGCCGACCGGCGTCTGCACAAGCGCGGCGCGTTGTTCACTCGGCATGGGTCGTGCCCCTCCTGAGCGCTAGTGTGGCAGGTTCGAAGCCCTTCTTGTGTTAACGACCTCACGTTCAGGGATATTTCGCAACTTGCCACCCAAGCCATGTTGAGCCTACCACATGTTCTATGGCAGACCAAAGAGGACAAGCGGCAGGCCGTTGCTGTTTGCGCCGCTTTCGCCAGTGTGAAACGCCGCTCTCCCGCTGTGCCCGCAAGCTGCTAGACTGTGGCACATCGGATCAATGGAAACGGCAGCGGTCGACGGTCCATAGCGCATGTTCATCAGTCTGCAGATCAGCAATGTCGATGTCCTGCCTGCCGGGCTGCCGCCCGGCTACGCATCGCGCGACCGCGGCTTCGAGATCGGGCGGGAGAACTGCGCCTGGACCTTGCCCGATCCGGACAAGTTCATCTCCGGCCGACATTGCGAAATCCGCTACGAAGGCGGCGCCTTTTTTCTCCACGACGTCTCGCGCAACGGCACATTCGTCAACGGGTCGAGCCAGCGCCTGACCGGCCCGCATCGGTTGGCGCAAGGTGACCGGCTCCGGATCGGCCGCTATATCGTCTCGGTGTCGATCGATAACGGGAACCCAGCCTTCGGTGGCCATGGTTCGACGCAACGGCAGATGCCCGTTGCCGGATCCTTTCCAGACCATGTCGCATCGCCACGGTCACCGACCGCGCCACCCGCTTCGGTCTCCAGCCGGCCGCAGCAAGCCGACGAGATCCTGCGCGCGATTGCCGCCGGCGCCGGCATTCCGCCAGAGGTGCTTTTGCTGCGCCAACCGCAGGAGGTAGCCGGCGAGATCGGCGCGGTGCTGCGCATCGTCGTCGACGAGCTGGTGTTGCTGTTGAAGGCGCGCGCCGCTGCAAAAGTCCTGGCCAAGACCAGCGACCGGACCATGATCAATTCCGCCGACAACAATCCGCTAAAGTTCGTGCCCGGGACAGACGAAATCCTCGACATCATGTTCGCGCGGCGCAGGGCCGGCTATCTCGATGCCAGGCACAGCATCGAAGACGCTTTCCACGACCTCAAAACACATGAATTCGCCACCTTCGCCGCCATGCAGGCAGCGCTGTCGCGGTTGCTTGACGATCTGTCGCCCGAGGCGATTGCGAAAAAACTGCCGCCATCCTCCTTTGCCTCGAAGAAAACGCGCGCCTGGGACGCGCTGGTCGCGACCTGGCGGGCCAAGGAGGAAGCGCACGAGAACGGCATGCTGGACATATTCCTCACCTATTTCAGTGAAGCCTATGCCAAGGCCGCCAAACAGAAGACCGGCAAGGGCTAAGCCCGCGCACCGCTGAAGACACCGTGAAGGCGACCCGAGCGCGGGCCGGCCACCAAAATTGCGCCGGGTTTCCATCGCAACCTTCTGAGACTACGATCACATACGACGATTGAGCACGCGGGTACGGTTGGTCGACCTCGGGGGTCTGCGGCACATGTCATGTCACGGCGAGATAGCGTCCTGCGGTCCGCGTTTGCGCGGACATGGCGCTGTGCGTCGCGGCGCGCGGGCGTAGAGGCAGGGATCGGCGATGAGCTCGAAGGATGATCCTTTCGATCCGACCGGCAAAACCGTCATCCGCCCCAGCCGCCCCAATCCCGGCCGCAAGCAAAAGACGGTTCTCGCCCGCGATGCGCCGGCCCCCGGCAGTACGGTGATCGCCCCTGCCAGCGTCCCGGAACCCACGGTTTTCGATCCCAACGCCGGCCGCCAGCCGCCGTCCGACGTCACGGGGACGGTGATCTATCAGGGAACGCCCTTCGCCAACGCGCCGGCCGATCCGCCCGTTCACGGCTCAGCCGGGACGGCGGGGAAAACGCCATGGGATGCGCTGCTCGGCGCCAGCGATGCCGTCGATTATGGCGCGGCCAACCCGATCGTCGCTGCCGCGGCGCCCTTGCTGATACTGCTTGGGCATCTGCGGCTGATGGCTGTCGAAAGACCGGCCGAGCCGCTGGCGCAGCATGTCGCCGGCCTGATCGAGGATTTCGACCGCAAGATCGCCAGGACCGATACCTCGGAAGAGGATGCGCGCATCGCCAGCTATGTGCTTTGCGAAACCGCCGACGATATCGTCGCCAATCTGCCCGGTTCCAGCCGGGATGCGTGGGCGCAGCACGCCATGCTGCAGCGCTTCTTCCAGGTCAAACCCACCGGCGCCGGTTTTTTCCAGGCGCTGAACACGGTGCTGGCGACGCCGGAACCTCATCGCAATCTCATCGAGCTGATGCATGTCTGCCTGTCGCTTGGCTTCGAAGGCCAGTATCGCGGCCAGCCGCGCGAGAGCCTCGAACGGGTCCGCCGCGACGTCTACGAGACATCAGCCTATTTCCGAGTCCCCGGTGACGACGACATCTCGCCGCGCTGGCAAGGCTTGTCGCTGACATCGGCGCAAGGCTCCAGGCGGGTTCCGCTCTGGGCCATAGCCGCTGCAACCGCGGCAGTTTTGACCGCAGCCTTTTTCACGCTGCGCGTGCTCATCACCAATGATGGCGAGGCTGTTGCCGGCGAGTTGCTGGCGCTCAATCCGGCGACGCCGGTCACCATCGAGCGCACCGGTTTCGTGCCGCTGACCGAGGAGGTGAAAGTCGTCGCAGCGCCAACGACGATTGCGCAGGTCGATCGCATCCGCACTGCCTTGGCCAAGGAGATCGAAGGCGGCGGCGTCAGCGTCGGCACCAAGGGTGATTTCATCATCGTGGAAATCAGCAACGCCCTGCTGTTCCAGTCGGGACGAGCCGAGGTCAAGCCGGAGTTCGAGCCGGTGGCCGCCAGCATCGCGGCGGCTCTCGACGCGGAGCGCGGGCCGATCCGGATCGTCGGCCACACCGACAACGTCAAACCGAAGAAGACCAGCGCCTTCAAATCGAATTTCGACCTCTCCGTCGCCCGTGCCCAGTCGGTGGAAAAGATGATCGCAGCGCATTTCAGCGATCCGTCGCGGACAAAGGTCGAGGGCAAGGGCGAGGACGAGCCCATCGCCGACAATGCAACGCCGGACGGCCGCGCCAAAAACCGCCGTGTCGATGTAATGATCCCGCGGGAGGAGATGCTGTGACCGGCTGGCTGCTGCGCATCTTCAGCGCGCTCGCGCTCGCCGGCTTTGCAGCCGCGGTCTGGTACGCCGGCCCGTTAATCCGCTTTGCCGGCGCCCGGCCGTTGGATCCCATCTGGCTGCGGGCAGCGATCATCGGCATCGTCGTCGGAACGGTGGCGATCATCTATGCAATCCGGTTCTGGCGCAGGCGCAAGGCGCAGAAGGCGCTGGAGGCCGCCATGGCCAGTGCCGAGGATGACGGCAGCGATGCAAAGGTGCTGGAAGCTCGCATGAACGAAGCGGTCGCGACGCTCAGGCAGTCGAGCGGCAAGCGCAACTTCCTCTACGACGTCCCCTGGTACATCGTCATCGGCCCGCCGGGCGCCGGCAAGACCACCGCGCTGGTCAATTCCGGCCTGAACTTTCCGCTTGCCGGGTCGGGCCAGGCGCAGCCGGTGGCGGGTGTCGGCGGTACGCGCAATTGCGACTGGTGGTTCACCGACGAGGCGGTGCTGATCGACACGGCCGGGCGCTACACGACGCAGGATTCCCATGCACGGACCGACAGCAAAAGCTGGCTGGCGTTCCTGTCGCTGCTCAAGCGGCACCGGACGCGTCAGCCGATCAATGGCGTCATCCTGGCGATCAGCCTTGCCGATCTGATGGCGGACGGAGAGCAGGCGGCCCGTGTCGCCGAGATCCGCAGCCGCCTGCAGGAAATCCACGAGGTCCTGAAGGTCCGCTTTCCCGTCTACGTGCTGTTCACCAAGGCCGACCTGGTCTCCGGATTCATGGAATATTTCGGCGGTTTCGACGAAGCACGCCGGCGCAAGGTGTGGGGCGCGACCTTCCAGACCGCCGAGCGCGGCCTGAACATGGTCGCAGAAGCGCCAGCCGAATTCGACGCGCTGGTGAAGCGCCTGACCGAAGAGATGAGCGAGCGGCTGCAGGCGGAGACCGATCCGGTCGCGCGCATCGCCATTTTCGGCTTCGCCGCGCAGATCGGTGCGCTGAAAGGCCGGATCGTGAATTTCCTCGAGGGCGTTTTCGAGCCGACGCGCAAGCAGCTGAACGCCCCCCTGCGCGGCCTGTATTTTTCTTCCGGCACGCAGGAAGGCACGCCGATCGACCAGTTGCTGGGCAGCATAGGCCGCAGTTTCGGCAGGAATGCCCAGGCGCATCTTTCCGGCACCGGCAAAAGCTTCTTCCTGCACGATCTGTTGAGCCGCGTCATTTTCGCCGAGTCCGGCTGGGTGTCCTATGACAGGGCGGCCGACAGGCGCGTTGCGATCGCCCGCTACGCCGGCCTGACAGCGATCGCGGCCATAGCGATCGCCGCGCTTGGCGTTCTCGGCCTGAGCTTTACGACCAACAAATCGCTGGTCGCCGCGACCGGCCAGGCGGCAGGCCAATACCGCGCGACAGCCGCGCCGCTGCTGGCCAGCACGACGGTGTTGGATGCCGACCTCGAAACCGTCATCGGCGCGCTCGATGCGCTGCGCGGCCTGCCGGCCGGCTACGATACGAGAGACCAGCCCACCCCGGCCACGGCGACGTTCGGCCTCAGCCAGCGTGAGCGTATCCTTTCGGCCTCCGAGACCGCCTACCGGCAGGGGCTGGAGCGGATGTTCCGCTCGCGCCTGCTGTTCCAGCTCGAACGCACGATCGAGGCCAGGATGGCCGATCCGATGGCGCTGTACGAGCCGTTGAAGATTTACCTGATGCTGGGCGGCAAGGCGCCGAAAGTGGATGACGAGCTGGTCGTCACCTGGCTGAAGCGGGACTGGGAACAGAACCGCTATCCCGGCGCCCACAATCGCGACGGCCGCGCGCAACTGGAGAAGCATTTGCGCGCCATGCTGGCCCTCGACGATGACCAGGATCCCTCGTTCGAACTCAACCGCGCGCTGGTCGAATCCGCCCAGCGCTCGCTCGGCCGCATGAGCCTTGCCGATCGCGCCACCGCGCTCATCCAGTCGGCCACCTATGCGGCGGCGCTGGACGATTTTTCGGTGTCATCGCAAGCCGGCGCGGAGGCGCCGATGCTGTTCGAGCGCAATGACGGAAACGATCTCGCCGGCCTTCGCGTCCCCGGTCTCTACACCCATGCCGGCTTCGACTTCTATCTGGCGCAACTTGCCAGGAGCGCGCAGGCGCTGGTCGACGATCAATGGGTGATCGGCTCGAGCGGCGAGCAAGGCGGTTTCGACCAGGAACTGCTCAAGCTCGGCCCGGAGCTGCTCGATCGCTATGGCAAGGGCTTTGCGGCGGCGTGGAACGAGGTGCTCGACAGGTTGAAGTTCAAGGCAATGGCCGCCGACAAACCGCAATATCTGGCGCTGTCCGCAGCGGGATCACCGAGTTCGCCGCTGATGCAGCTGTTCGAGGCGATCGCGCGCGAAACAGCTTTGACGCAAGAGCGCAATCCGGCTGCGCCGTCTCAAGACAGCGACCAGGAAATCGCCGCGCGCGCCAAGGGCCTCGCCCACATCGGCATCGAGATTGCGGCGCGCAAATCGCAGAGCAGGGCCGGGACCGCCTTTGTCAGCACCCAGAGCCAGGATCCCGGCGCCAACATCGAAGCCCAGTTCCGGTCTTTCCAGGCTTTGGTGGCCGGGGCGCCGGGGCAGCGGCCGCTCGACGCCCTCACCCAGAATTTCCGCGAAATCTATCAGAGCGTGCGGCTGGCCGCCGATGTCCCCGCCCAGACGGACCAGGCCAACGCCAATCTGCAGCTGCAGATCTCGACGTTGCGCGCCAATGCTTCGCGGCTGCCGAAGGCGCTGGCCAGGATGGTGAGCGCGGCGGCGGACGATTTCGAGGGCACCGTCGCCGAAACATCGACCACGCGTCTCAACGAGATGCTGGAGGAGACCGTCGGCCGTCCGTGCGAGGAGGTGATTGCCGGGCGCTTTCCATTTGCCCCCGCCGGCACCGACGATGTCGCCATGGCGGATTTTGCCAGATTGTTTTCTCCGGGCGGGGTTCTCGACCGGTTCTTCGCGCAGAACCTGGCGTCGCTGGTCGACATGAGCGGCCAGGACTGGGACTGGAAACAGGACACCAGGTTCGGCCGCAATCTGGCGAAATCGACGCTGAGGAACTTTCAGCTCGCGGCACAAATCCGCGCGGCTTTCTTTCCGCTCGGCGGGCCGGTGCCGTCGATCAGCATCACATTCACGCCGCTGTCGTTGCATGGCGATGCCGACATGGCGCTGCTCAATATCGACGGCCAGGTGCTGCAGGCCACCCAAGCCGGCAACACGCCGGGCCTGATTCCGTGGCCGGGCAAGACCGGTTCGGCCAGTCTCAGCCTGACGCCGGAGCTGCCCGGCCGCGAGTCCGCAATCAAGTTCGACGGTCCCTGGGCGTTGAAACGATTGCTGGACAAGGGGCAGGTCACCGCCAATGGCGACAGTCTCGAAGCGCATTTCGTCATCGGCGGGCGCGATGTCGCCTACACGATCAAGACCGGGGAGGACGGCAATCCGTTCACGCTGCCGGCGCTCTCCGCGTTCAGCTGTCCGAAGGCTTTCTGATGGGGAATTGCATGGCAGGACCGGCGATTGCAGGACGCAGAGACAGCGGCGGCACCACACCGTCCGTCATCAGCGGCTTAGATTTCGATACTCTAATGAATGGGGCTGTGGCAGACTGGCCAGGCACGTCAGCCAAGGCGTTGCGGAGCGTAGGCAAGTGAACGATGCCGCCTTTGAGAGCTACGGCGTGAGCCACAAGGGCTGCGTGCGCGACCACAATGAGGACAGCTTTCTGGTCGAGCCGCAGATCGGCCTCTGGGTGGTGGCCGACGGCATGGGCGGGCACGAGGCCGGAGAAGTCGCTTCGGCAAGCATTGTCGAGCATCTGGCGACGATCGGCATCGCCAGTTCGGCGCCGGATCTGCGCGCCCGCTTTGAGGATCGGCTGAACCGGGCGCACGCCGAGATCCGCCGGATTTCGCGCTCACGCGGCGTGACCATCGGCTCCACCGTTGCCGCACTGCTGGCCATGGACGGCAGGTTCGCCTGCCTGTGGTCGGGCGACAGCCGCGTCTATCTCGTGCGCAACGCCGCGATCTCGCAGATTTCGCGCGACCACACCGAGGTGCAGGAACTGCTCGACAGCGGCGCGATCAGCGCAGCCGAAGCGGAGAACTGGCCGCGCCGCAACGTCATCACCCGTGCCATCGGCGTCAACGACGAAATCGCCGTCGACTTCCAGCAGGGAGAGACCCTTGCCGGCGACATCTTCATCCTCAGCACGGACGGGCTGACGGCGCATGTCAGCGACGCGGAAATTGCGGCAGCAGTGCTCTCGGCAGCGCCGCAGGCTGCCTGCGAAAAGCTGCTTTCCATGGTGCTTGAGCGCGGCGGCACCGACAACGTCACCATCGTTCTGGTCAAGATCAGAGACAAAGGCAATGGCCTGTCCCGAGCAGGAGGCCACGACCGATGAGCTCCGACGACAAGACCCGGCTATTGCCCAACATGGCGGATACCAGCGTCGGCACGCAGCTCAGCGGCATCTACGAGCTCGACGAACGCATCGCGTCGGGCGGCATGGGCGAAGTCTATCGCGGCCACAACATCCAGACCGGCGATCATGTCGCGATCAAGATCGTGCTGCCGGAATTCGCCCGCGATCAGACGATCCTGTCGCTGTTTCGCAAGGAAGCCTCGATCCTCAACCATCTGTCGCATGACGCGGTCGTGCGCTACCACGTCTTCACCATAGATCCCGGCATCGGGCGGCCCTATCTGGCGATGGAATTCGTCGACGGCCAGTCGCTGTACGACGTCATGCGCGGCGGGGCGATGGCGACTCCGGATGTGCGCAAACTGTGCCACCGGCTGGCCTCGGGCCTGAGCGCCGTGCACCAGGCCGGCGCCATCCACCGCGATCTGTCGCCCGACAACATCATCCTGCCGGGCGGCCGGGTCGAGCGGGCAAAGATCATCGATTTCGGCATTGCGCGATCGGCCGCGGTCGGTGGCGAGACGCTGATCGGCGGCAAGTTCGCCGGAAAATACAACTATGTTTCTCCCGAGCAGCTCGGGCTCTATGGCGGCGAGGTCAGCGAACAGTCCGACATCTACAGCCTAGGGCTGGTGCTGGCGGCGGCGCTGCGCGGCAAGCCGATCGACATGGGCGGCTCGCAATACGAGATCGTCGAAAAACGGCGGACCGTGCCTGATCTCTCCGGCATCGATGCCGATTTCAGGGACATTGTCGAAGCGATGCTGCAGCCTGACCCGGATGATCGACCGGCCAGCATGGCCGAAATCGCCCGGTTGACGCGCGACGACAGCGACGCGACCTTGCCGCCGGCCTCGCTTGCGCCCCGGCCCGGCCTGCCGCGAACCGGGCAAACCGCCGGGCCTGTTTCGAAGATCGGGGACTCGCCGGCCCAAGGCTTCGGTTCGGCCCCGCCAAGCGGCACGGCGGAGCCGTCTTTCGTGCCGCACGTGCGCCCAGCGCACCTGTCGCAGCCGAAACCGGCTGCTGAAACTCCCAGACGAGAAAGCACACCGCCGAAGCGTGCTACTACAGGCAGAAATCTGACGATCGCGGTGCTGTCGGCGGTGGCCGTGGTATCGCTTGGAGGGCTCTATGCATCGGGTATCGTGGGATTCGGAGACCGGCCTCGCGTCACCGACACCGGCAAGCCGCTCCAACCCGAACTGACAAAGCCGATCGTCGCTGACAAGCCCGTTCCGGACACTGCGCCGGTCGAGAAGACGGTGCCAAAGACGCAACCAGCGGAGACTGCGGCTGAAGATCAGGCCAAAGCGCCGGTCGAGCCGCAGCCGACGCCACCAGTCGCGTCGAGCGCTACGGCCCCGCTGCCGGCCGCACCAACCGACAAGACCGTCGCGCTGCAACCGCCATCCGGCCCGTCACAGTCCGATGCCGCGAAGAACCCCGAGCCTGTCAGTCCGCCGGTAGAGCCCAAGGCGACAGCGCCGGCCACGCAAACACCTGAACCAACGGCCGAGGCACCCACGCCCACAGCACCGGCGCCGGAACCCACCGCTCAAGCGCCCGAGCCCAAGGCGCAGGCCCCTGAACCGGCCGCGCAGGCGCCCAAGCCGGACACGCAGGCGCCTGAACCGACCGCGGAGCCCAAGCCAAGCCAGCCCGATATCGCCAGCGGTGAGCAGGCCGACAAGCCGGCAGAGCCCGAAATTGCCATGAACGTGCCCAAGCCGGAGGTGCCGCCACCGGCCGATGCGGCCGCGGAGCGGGCCACCTGGGTACGCGCCTTCAATGGTGGTGACTGTTTTTATGCGACGGTGACGTCGGCCACCGACAAGGGTGTCGCGATCGAGGGCTTCGGCACGTCGGTGCCACCCTTCGAACAGTTGCTTGGGGAATTCCAGGCGAAGTTCCATGTCGAGCCGGATATCAGCGTCCGCCTTATCCAGCCCCCGCAATGCGGGATCACCGGCTTCCTGCGTTTCATGGGCGCGAGCACGGCCGACAGGCCGCAGCTTGTCCTCGACCAGACATCGGTGCCGGACGGCTCGCCGATCGACGGCACGCTGGTGACGCATGGCGGGCTGGTGTCGAGCGTGTTCCTGATCGACCACAGGGGCATCGCCTTCAACCTCGACGACCATGTTGTCGTACAAGCCGACAAGGCGACCTTCTCGATCCCGATCGGGCTCGGCGCCGCCGACAAGGCGGCAGGCAAGGCGTTGCCGCAGATCATCATGGTGATCACCGGGCCGCAGGACATTAAGGCGGCGGACTTCACAACGCCGACGCCGGCCTCGGTGCTGTTGCCCAGGATACTCGACGAGATCGGCGCCAGGAGTTCGGCATTTTCGGCGACCGCCAAATATTTCCGCCTCGGCGGCTAGCACCGACGCCGATGCAACGCCGTCGCCGAGATCCCGTCCTGCTTGCCCGGAACGTGCGCGTGAAGCTCGCCGCGAGCGCGGTCGCGACGCTGTTGCTGGCGCTTCTTTCCACCGGGCAGGCGCGCGCCGAATTCACCGTCTGCAACCAGACGCTCGACGTCGTCAATCTTGCCGTCGGTCAGAAGGTCGACGATGCCGACCAGACCGATGGCTGGTGGACCATCGGCGCCAATCAATGCGTCAACGTCATCCGCGAGGAGCTGACCAACCGCTACATCTACATCTACGCGACGGATGTCTTCGGCCACGCCATTCTGGCAGGCTCCACCGACATGTGCATCGAGCGGCGGCGGTTTTCGATCCGCGGCATCGATGAATGCTGGCAGCGCGGCCATATCGCCGCGAAGTTTCTCGAAGTGGACACGCAGGAACAGGTGCGCTGGACCTTCTTCCTGACCGGAAGCGCACCGTGACGCACAGCATCGACACCAGCTTCAAGGCAAAGAAGCAGGCGCGCGCCGCGCTGCGCAGGCGCAGGATCTGGATCGGGCTGGCGGCTGGCCTGGCGACAATCGTCCTCGCCGCGATTGCCACCGGCTTTTATCTTACCGCCGACTACTGGTCGTTCGGCGACGAAGACGAGGAACTGCACGCCGTCGAAGGCTCGGACGACGTGCCGGCCGACGCATCGGTCTACGTGCCGGCCATCATCGACCTTGCCGGCGACCCGATGTGGATCACACTGGCGCCGGAGGCGGGCGCCGCCAAGAGCCGCGGGATGCCGCGCCCGACGGAGCTCGACCAGGCCGGCATCTCCCCTCAGATCATGGTTCTCTCCGACGTGATGCTGAGCGCCAGCGAAAAATTCATGACGACGATCCCCTCGACGCAGGAGGATTTCGCCTTCTTCCAGGCGCAGCGGAAGACCGCGGTCGCGCCACCCGCCGAAACCGGCGATCCGCAGAATGACCTGCAGAACGATCTGAAGCCATCGCCCGGCGCGGACGGGGCTCCGGCGGCCTCCGGCCCAGCTCCTGACCCGCAGGTCGCTCCGGGTGCATCGACGGCGGCCGATGACCCCGAGGCCGGCTGGGGCGAGACCATCGATGAGGGCGAAGCAGCACTTCCCGCCTTTCAGAAGACAGCGGTCGAAAACAACACCAGCGTTGCCAACGTCAGCTCGGAATACCAGCGCTTCGAGGCGACCCAGGACATTTTCGTGAAAATCCTCAACGACCGCAGCCTGGACAGCGTGGCGCTCGATGCGCATTTTTCCGCCGACGACGCAAAGCTTGCCGGCGAGGCGCTGAAGGCGCTGTTCGACAAGAACGGCCTGCAGCCTGGTTATGTCGTGGCGATGCGCGGCTTTAGGCCGACGCGCGAGACCACGACGATGTCGCTGATGCAGGTCTCGATCTACGCCAGGAACGTCTTTGTCGGCACGCTGACACGCAACGCGGCCGGTGCCTTCGTGTCGGGCGTCGACCCGTGGGTGCGCGAGGACCTGTTCAATTATTCGGGCGCCGAGACCGAAGGCACGCAGAAACGGCAATACCGCCTGCTCGACGCGATCTATTCGACGGCGGCCCGCAACAATGTGCCGAGCGGCATCATCGGCGAAGCCATTATGTATCTGTCGCGCGGACAGGATCTGGATGCTTTCGCCAGCGAGGACCAGCGCCTTGTGCTGATCTATTCGCAGACGCCGCGCGGCAAGAACGAGACCGACGGACGGGTGCTCTATGTCGGTATACAAGGCACGCAAAAGAGCTTGGATTGTTTCGTTTTCCAGCAGGGCGACGGCCAGTTTTCCTGCGTCTCGGGCGATGACCAGGTGCGCTCGCTGACGGTGGCCAACGGCATGGTGACGCCGGTCAACGGTGTCATGACGTCGACCTTCGGGCCGCGCAAGCATCCGATCCTGGGCGTTGTTCGCATCCACAAGGGCGTCGACTGGGCAGCACCCGTGGGGACCCCGATCGCAGCAGCCTTCGACGGCGAGATCATCTTCCAGGGCGACGGCGGCGGCTACGGCAATGTGGTCAAGATCGCCCATGGCGGCGGCCGCGAGACGCGCTACGCGCATATGTCGAAATTCGCCATTGCCAGCGGTGTCGGCACCAAGGTGAAGGCCGGCGACATTATCGGCTATATCGGCACCACCGGCCTGTCGACCGGGCCACATTTGCATTTCGAACTCTATCAGAGCGGTCAGGCGATCGATCCGCTCGGAACAGTGACCGCTGCAATCGCCGTCACTTCCAGCGATCCCGCCGTCGAAACGCTGACCGACCGTATCGTCCACGTCGAATCGGGCGGTAGCGCGCGGGCCAAGAACCCGCTGTCTTCGGCGACAGGCGCCGGCCAGTTCATATCCAAGACCTGGATCCGGATGATGAACACCTATCGTCCCGAACTGGCGCGCTCGCTGTCGACCGCAGACCTGCTCGCTTTGCGCTACGACGCCACCATCTCGCGTGAGATGGTGCGCAATCTGGCGCGCGAGGGCGAAGCCTATCTCAAGGCGCGTGGCCACCAGATCACCGCCGGCCGGCTCTATCTCTGCCATTTCCTCGGTATGGAAGGCGCCCATCAGGTGCTGGCGTCGCCGGGATCGGCGCAGTTGAGCGCCGTGCTCGGCTCGTCCGTTATCCAGGCCAACCCGTTTCTTGCCGGCAAGACCGCCAGCTACGTCGTCGACTGGGCGGAACGGAAGATGGGCCGCAAATTGCCGACGCCCGCCACCACCGATGCGGGCCAGCAGACGACGACGGAAGTCCGCCAGACATCGCCGGAGTTCGAAAAATACAAGCAGGCGATAACGGCACTGGTCGGCTCGATCCAAAATACTCTTGAGCCGAGCTAGAGCTGGCAGTTCGCCCCGGCTTTCGCCAAGCCGATTGGTTCTGAGGCCGGCGAATGGTATGTTTGCGGATATTTGGGAAGGTTTTTGGGTCCTTGTGAACCAAAACTGTGGCTGGGATCACATACGCCCAACAGCCATTTTGGCAGAAGCGATACAGTCGCTGGTGAAATTTAGCATGCGCAGCCATCAATAAACGCGCCCCATTGGGGCGGAGGGCCGATCCCATGAAAGCGTTTGCCGTCCTTTTGAGCGGATTTTTTCTGTTAATGTTGACCGCGCTTGGCACCGTCCAGGCGGCGGCGCCGGATGCCGGTGGCGTCAAACGCGTCGCGCTGGTCATCGGCAACAGCAAATACGTCCATGCCGTCGAATTGCCCAATCCGGCCAATGACGCACGCCTGATCGCATCGACGCTGCGCAATGCCGGCTTCGAGGTGATCGAGGGTGTCGACCAGGACAATGCCGGCATGCACAGCCTGATCAGCAAATTCACCGAGCAGTCCTACGATGCCGACCTCGCCGTCATCTTCTATGCCGGCCACGGCATGCAGGTCGACGGCAAGAACTTTTTGATCCCGGTCGACGCCGAACTGACGTCACCTGCCTATCTCAAGACCCGCACCGTCCAGATCGACGACTTCATGGCCGCACTGCCGCCCGACCCGGCGGTCGGCGTCATCATCCTCGATGCCTGCCGCGACAATCCGCTGGCACGGACGCTGGCGGTCGCGATGCCGAAGACCCGCTCCACCGCGCTGGGCACCGGCCTGGCGCCGATCGACCCTAAATCAGAGGGCGTCGGCACCGGCGGCATCCTGATTGCCTATGCCACCGACCCGGGCGCCATCGCCTTTGACGGCAACGGCGTCGACAGCCCCTACTCGACCGCGCTCGCCAGGCACCTGACCGAACCCGGCGTCGAGATCCAGAGCGCGCTGACGCGGGTGCGCGGCGAAGTGGCCGAGACCACGCAAGGCCGCCAGCGGCCATGGCACAACGCATCGCTGGGCCGCGAGGTCTTCCTTGGCAAACCGGCCGCCGAAGCCGCACCGATGGTAAAACCGGCCGCCGATGACGCGAACGCCGCGGCAGCGCCCGCTCCTGCTCTCGGCACCAGCGAACCGCCTTCGTGGGAAGTCGAGCAGCGGCTTTGGGACGAGGCCTCGAAGCGCAACACCGCGCCATTCTACGAAGCCTATCTCGAGCAGTTTCCGAACGGCCGCTTCGCCACGGTGGCGCGGCTCAACATCGATGCGCTGAACGATCCGAAAGCCCAGGAACGGGAAGTCGCCGCGCTTGCCGCGGACGAAGCGAACTCGGGTTCTGCCGTGCGCACCTCGGTCGGCATTTCGGACGACATGAAGAAGGTGCTGGGCACCGAGGAGACGGAGAACGCGATCGGTCTCGATCGCCAGGGCCGCATCGACCTGCAATTGCGCGTCGAGGCGCTGGGCAACGAACTTGGCCGCGTCGACGGCAATATCGGCGCCAAGACCCGGCAAGCGATCGGCGACTGGCAAGAGGGGAACGGGCTGCCTCCGACCACCTTCCTGACGCGCGAGCAACTGGCGTTCCTGGTTATCCAGACGGATCCGATGATGGAGGCCGTGCGTGCCAAGCATGAGGCCGACCAGGCCGGCGTGGACAAGCCGAGAAAACAGGTGGTGCAGAAGGCCCGCACGCTGAAGCCGGTGGCGGAAAAGCCACGCAAGAAGCAGTACGCCCAGAAGCCGCGCCGACAACAGCAGTTCGTGCAGAAAAGGCGCAACCGCGAGGTCGTGCGCGAGGACGAACCGCCACCGCGGGACAACAATGATTTCCTGACCAAGGCGCTGATCTTCGGCACCGGCGTAGCGGTCGGCGGCGTGCTCAAGAACTGACCGATCACATCGAACGGCAACAACGCCGCGTGTCCGTTGGACGCGCGGCGTTTTCTGTTAAATTTCAACATCCAGTCGAGATCGCGCCTAGTCATCCTCGTATGCGCTGAAATAGTTCCGGAACTTTCACGCGCGATCAAGTGCTAGTGCAGAGCATTCGGCCGAAGGAGAGTAAAAACCTTGTGGCGGCAGATGGATGGTGGTTTGGTCTTTCCTAGTGAGAGAGGAATCGGATGTCCAGACTTTGGCTAACTTACGCTTGGGTAGACAACCAGAACGCGGACGTGGATTTTGTCATTCAGTCCCTGAAAGACCTTGGCCTGGATGTGAGATACGATCGAGCTGAACTGCTCACTGGAAGACGTTTGTGGGATCAGATCGACAGAGGCATCTCCGACCCGGCCAGAACTGACGCGTGGGCTATTTTTGCGACCAAGCAGAGCCTAGAAAGCGAGCCTTGCCAAGAAGAGATTGCATATGCCTTAGATCGCGCGCTCCGAACGCGCGGCGGTGATTTTCCCTTGATTGGGATATTCCCGCAACCGATTGAACGCGGTTTGATCCCTTCAGCAATAGCGACGCGACTATGGGTGAGTCTTCAGGACCCTAACTGGGCTAAGCAAATTGCTGCCGACCTGTCGAAAACGCCGAAAAAGGCAGAGGGCGACAGAGTTGAGAATTTTGTCGTCGGATACCACACGCAAGGTGAGGAAAAAATCGTAGAATTGAGACCTCGAGCGGTCAATGGTACCCAGCCATATTCGCAGTGCCCACCGCCGAATACTCCAAAGTCAGACTGATTGCGGTTGGTCCAGCCGGCCGACCCCCAATGACCTCCATAGTGTCTGAGAGCGATGTCGCGTTTCCGGGCTACAAGGGAATTCGACTTGGCAACGCAATCAACAACCTGACCAGCATCTATGTTTATCTCCAGGGACAGCCCTCAGAGATTGTGTTCGGCGCCGAGGGAGAACTCTATCGTTTGTTTTCTAAAGGCGAATAGGAATGCGCAAGGCGNCAGAGATTGTGTTCGGCGCCGAGGGAGAACTCTATCGTTTGTTTTCTAAAGGCGAATAGGAATGCGCAAGGCGCATCCGATGCTGGTAGCGGGAACTTTCCGAATTCGGAAGGCCACAAGAACCTGCGCCGGAGACTGACGCGATTTTCGCTAGATGATGCGGCACGAACAGCCTAGTCAAAAGCCGATGGAGCTCGGCCGATAGGACGAAAAGCATGCTGTCAAAAGACGCAGCCAGCGACACTATTGCGCTTTCACCCGCATCTCGACCCGGCGATTGGTGGGATCGTAGGGGTCGGGGTTGCGTGGATTGGCCTCGCCGAGACCGACCGCCTTGATGCGGTTGGCTTCGATGCCGTTGGATTCGAGGAAGGCCGTCACCGACTGCGCCCTGCGCTGCGACAGGCCTTCATTGTAGGTCGCCGAGCCGGATGCGTCGGTATAGCCTTCGACGACGAAGGACAGCTTGCTCAGCCGATCGTCCTTCAGCGCCTTGGCGAACTCGTCGAGTTCGCTGCGCGCCTTGGCGTCGAGCTCGGACGAATCCAGGCTGAAATTGATCAGCATATCGAGGCGGGTCTTCTCCGGAGGCTTTTCTTTCTGGCTGGTCTTGCTCTTGCACTCGTCCTCGGTGCCGACACAAATCCCGCGTGCCGCGCCGTGATCGATAGCGCCGGCAAAGAACTTCACAATGTCTTCCGATTTCTGAAGTGGGTCGGCATAGACGTGCGTCGAGAAAAGCACGGTCGCCAATGCCAAGACTGAAATGTGCCGCTGCATAACGGTTACTCCCGTTTCGAGCATCCGATTTTCACTCAGGCCCGATCCATGGATCCGGGCCAACTCTTCCTGTTCGACAATGATCTGTCGAGATCACGGTCGGCTGTGGAATATACCAAACCGTGAGGCGTTTGTCTGTGAACAACGTCATGGACATGTGGTGGTCGACAGACTTGACCCGCGCCTCGCAGGCGGGTTGAGTGAGGGCTGGGGGAGGATAACAGCAGCGATGGTCAACGGGCTTCGATTCCAGACCGCACGCGATCTCTTCGCCGCGAACACGGCTGTCGCCCGGGACATGACGGCCGTTCCGACCGACCAACCCTCGCTCGAGTTCTGCCGCCGGCTGATGGCCGGGCGCATCCCCGAGGAAGCGATTACCTTTTGCGCCTATCTCCTGCCTGACCGGGCCGCAATCTGGTGGGGCCATGAGTGCCTTGGGCATCTGACCGAGCTGCTCGAAGAGCAGGATCTCGCAACGCTGGCCCTGATCCAGGACTGGGTCGGCGACCCCAACAATGCGAGCCGCCGGGAGGCTGTCGCCGGGGCGGCGATGACGCAGCAGCACACGCCTGCCGGCTGGATCGCGCTAGCGGCGCAACGGCACATCAATGGCCTGACGCCGCAGACCAACGGGTCGAGGCTGCGGCCGCTGCCGGCTGCGCATGCCGTCAATGCCGGCATACTGGCCGGACTGGCGCGGGTTGCGGTGGCGGACCGTTTCTCCGTGCTCACCGCCTTTGTCGAGATGGGCATCCATCTGGCCGAAACCGAGGCGCTGCGCCGAGCCTGATTGCTCTGGATCGTGATGAGATTTCATTGAAATCTGATCCAACCCATTGTTGGCGGTCTCATTTGCAGCCGTTTTGCGCCCATTTGCCGAGTGCCACCTTGAAGCGCGTGCCCAGCGGGTGTTGCAGGCGCAACACCGAGACATCATTGGTGACGTAGGTCTTGGCCTGGTCGCACAGCCGCTCCTCGGTCCATTGATGACAGTTGCTGCACTGGTTGTCCCAGACGGACTTTTCCAGGCCCTCGACCGGACTGAAGTGCGGCTTGCCCTGGATGAGTTGGGCGATGCTCTTGCCGTCGATCGCCGGGTCGCCGAAATTGACCGGAACGTCGAAAAGGACTGGCGCGTCCGAGCCCAGCTTCGGAATTTCCTCACGCAGCTGTTCCAGCGCCTGCTCGCCGGCGTCCGCACCCGGCGGATTGGCGGCCGCGCCGGTGCGCGCCTGCGTATCGCCTTCGGGCGCAGCCGCGCCGGAATCGCCGACGATCAGCGGCGCCTTGAGATCGACCTTGTGAAGCACGACATCGGTGGTCAGCGAAACGTTGATCCAGGGCCGCTGGCGTCCGGCTGTGGCCTTGAACACATCCGACGTAACCCGGTTCATCGCTTCGGTGATCGAGACGTTGACCTCGCCGATATGGGCAAGCAGCGCCGCCGAAAATGGCGAGTGCTCGCCCGGTCCGTCATAGGCGAGCTGGTTGGGACTGGCAGCGAAGGCGACCAGCGTGCCGGCGCCGCCATTCTCGATCGGTATTTCGGCAAGGCCGCTGCTTGCCGTGCTGTCGCCGCCAGTCTCCTTGGCAAGCACATCGGCGAGCGGGTTGTCGCGGCAGGCGTCGAGGAACACCAGCCTGATGCTGGTCTCGCGCGACATCTGCCGCAGGATGAAGTCCACCTGCACGGCTTCGAAGTCGAGCGAGGTCTCGTCCTCCAGCGCCGCATCGACAGGCAGCAGGTAATTCCTGCCCGAGACCTGCAGGCCATGACCGGCATAGAAGAACAGCGCGATATCGGCGCCACGCACCTGCCGCGCGAATTGCGCGATCTTTTCCTGCGTCTGCGCCTTGGTGAGATCGAGGCCGGAGACGATTTCGAAGCCCAGCCCCTTCAGGCGATCGGACATTGCCTGCGCATCGTTCACCGGATTGGGCAGCACCGGCGCGTTCCGGTAATGGGAATTGCCGAGCACCAGGGCGATGCGGCGTTCGGCACTGGCCGCGGTCATGGTAATGGTCATGGTCAACGCAAGCGCCAGCACCGCGAGGCCGATGCCGCGCATGAAGTTGCCGCAACTTGCAATCATGTCCAAACGCACCGGATTCCTTTTCGGTTGACGGGCCTTCTCAGTTAAGGACCGGCTCAGTTGGCGAGCGGCGTGGCGGAGAACTCGATCCGCCGGTTCAGCGCCTTGTTCTTCGGCGTATCGTTCGGCGCCACCGGCTTTTCCTCGCCATAGCCGGAAGCCGTGATCTGCGCCGATGGAATGCCCGCAGCGATGATCGCGTCGGCGACCGCCTTGGCGCGCCGTTCCGACAGGTTCTTGTTGGCCGTCGGCGACCCGTCGGAATCGGTATGGCCCGAAACCTCGACCTTCAGTTTCGGACATTTGCCGACGACGCCGACCACCTCGGCCAGCAGTGGGCGGCTCTTTTCATCGAGCCGAGCGCTGGCTGGGCGAAAATAGACGGCGCCGGTGCGCGACAGCACCTCGAACCTGTTCAGGCATTCATCGTCGCTGAAGGACGTCTTGCCTGCATCTGTGGCGACCGGCCCGGCATCGGCTGGGGCTGCGACGGCAGGCGCCGCCGCCGGCTTGGCCCCATCAGCGGTGAAGACGAAGTCGAACGACACCGAAGCCGTCGGGACGATGCTGCTGACATTGGCCGCCTGCTGGAGTTTTTCGATGTTGGGCAACAGGCCGAAATCCTCGACATGCACGGCGACCGGCGCCTCCGAGGCGATCGACACCATGCTGTCGGTGATCATGGTGACCACGACATTGGCCTCAAGGTCCTTGTCGACGCCGTGCAGGCTCAGGCGAAACGGGATATGCGCGCTCATGCGCCGTTTGGTGGCGAGATCGGCAAAAGCGGCGGGATCGACTTTCGCCGTCACTTCCGCCGTCGGGAATTTAAAGGTTTCGAAGAACAGGAAGCGCATGCGGACATTGCGAAGGTCGATGCCGGTGTCGACCGAGTTGAGGTCGAACGTGACCTTGGCGGCGCCATCCGATGTCAGCGTGCCCGAGAGGTTCCTGATCTTGTTGGTTTCGACAATGGTGTTCTTCTTCACCGATTGATAGGTGAGCGTCGAATTCGCCGGATCGAGCGTCCAGTTCGGCTGCGCGTTGGCCGCCTGCGGCGCAAGCAGCAACAGACCGAACACCACGACCACCAGAGCGGGCCGACGCCAGCGCTGCGACGACTTTCCATGCCTTACTAATCCGACGACCCCGAACATGCATGTCCCCCGTGACAACACATTTCAGTTGCGATGACGGCGGTCGAACGCCGTGACCTCAGCCAGCATAGAGCGTTAGCCGCGGCTTAGCGAGTAGCGGAGGCGTGATATCGCCGTTGCTTGCTCGGACAGGCCCCGGTTATCGGCTGGCCCACAGCACCCCACGCTCGAAGATGGTGCGCATTTGCGGGACGGAAAACTCATCCGCGGTGTGGCCGAGCGCGCTGAAGAAGACGCGGCCCTTGCCGTAGCGGCGCTTCCAGACCACGGGCATGACGACGCCGTCGATGAAGTCGAGATGCTCACCGCTGAACGTCGTCGTCGCCAGCACCTCGTTGCTCGGGTCGACATGCATGTAATACTGCTCGGAATGGTAGGCGAAACCCTCGATACCCCTGACGATCGGATCGTCGCTGATGATGTCGACACGGTAGTGGATGATGTCGCCGGGGTGCGCGACCCATTGGCCGCCGGTCATGAACTGATAGGCCGGCTCGTTGCGAAAACTGTCGCCCATGGTGCCGTGGAACCCGGCAAGGCCGGTTCCGCCGCTGACGGCGGCGGTGAGGTTTTGCAGCTCCGGTTTCTCGATCGTCGACATGGTGATCACCGGCACGATCAGATCGATGGCCGGGAGCTGCGGATCGGCGAGCGCCGATGTGCCCTCTTCTATCCGCACTTCGAAGCCATGCCCCGTCAATATCTCGCTGACGACAGCGGAGCTGCGGGCCGGCGTGTGACCCTCCCATCCGCCCCAGAAAATCAGTGCCGTCTTGCTCATGCTCGTCTCTCCTTTGGTCGGCAATATTGATAGGCAAGCGGAACGCTTTTGTCTTCCCTTCCATGATGGGCATTCTGGGACGGGCATTTCTGGTCGGAAATCACGACCCGGCGATGAATTCCGTGGATGAGGACCGATTGGCCGCGCTGGCGTCTTGTTTCAATGCCGGGCTGCACTCAAATCAGCTGTCTTCGCGTTTGCGCAGACATCGGTCCGATCCGCCGCAACCAGCCGGAGCCTTCCGGGGAGACCGCTCTATGAGTTTCGACCAGACGACTGTCGCCGCTTATCTGGAAGTCATCACCATCAACCTTGTGCTGTCTGGCGACAATGTCGTGGTGATCGGCATGGCGGCCGCAGGCCTCGCCAAGGCGTTGCGGCAGAAGGCGATCATCGCCGGCATTGCCGCGGCGGCGGTGATCCGCGTCGTCTTTGCGGTGATCGCGGTGCAACTGCTGGAAATTCCGGGGATCATGCTGGTCGGCGGCATGCTTTTGTTCTGGGTGTGCTGGAACATGTTCCAGGAGTTGCGCTCGGCCGGCGACGGCGAGGACGTCGACACTGAAGCCGTAGCACTTGCGACGGCGCGGCCGGCCAAGGCGCTGCGCACCGCGATCCTGCAGATCGTCGTCGCCGATGTCTCGATGTCGCTGGACAATGTGCTGGCCGTGGCGGGCGCCGCCGCCCACGACATGAATGCGCTGGTGTTCGGTCTCATCCTGTCGGTGGTTCTGATGGCGGTCGCCTCGACGCTGGTGGCGGCGCTGCTTGCCAGGTATCGCTGGATCGGCTGGCTCGGTCTGGCAATCATCGTCTATGTCGCGGGAAATATGACTCTGGACGGCGTCGAGCAGATGAGAACGGTCGACTTACACGCGCTGCTCTCGCCAGTTGCAAGCTAGATTCTCCTGGCGATCAAATGATATCGAAAATCCGCCCTGGGTTGAGAATGTTGTGCGGATCGAACGCCACCTTCAGCCGGCGCATGGCTGATATTTCGGCGTCGCTGCGCACGAGGTTCAGCCATTTCTTCTTGTCGAGGCCGATGCCGTGCTCGGCCGAGACGGCGCCACCGCATGCCGCCACGCCGCGATAGATGATCTCATAGGCGGCCGCCGGTTCCGTGGTGTCGACCTGATAGTGCAGATTGCCGTCGCCGAGATGGCCGAAGACGTAGATCTCGGCGCGGCTGTCGACGGCGTGGATCGCGGCTTCGGCGTTGCGCAGGAAACCCGCCATGGTCGCCAACGGGATGCTGATGTCGACGCCGATCATGCCCTCGATCGCAAACAGGAAGCGGTTGGCCTCTTCGCGCACATCCCATAGCGCACGGAATTCGCGCGGCGACTGCGAGACGACCACGTCGGCGACGATGCCGTCCTCGACCGCCTGCATCAGCACCGAAGCGAAACGCTCGCCGTCCAGCTCGGCCTGGTTGCCCTGGATCTCGGCCAAAACATAAACCGGCGCGCCGGCAGGCAGCGGCGCCGGCGCGGCCATGCCGGCAATCATGGCGCCGTAGAGCGGCGAGAAGTTTACCTCATAGGCCGAAAGCAAGGGCCCGAGCCGCTGCTTGAGCAACCCCAGCAACGCAATCGCCGCCTCCAGCGAGCCAAGTGCGCAAAAGGCGGCAACCTCGGTGGCGGGCTTGGGATGCAGCCGCAGGCAGGCGCGAGTAACCACGCCCAGCGTGCCTTCGCTGCCAATGAAAAGCTGGTTGAGATCGTATCCCGAATTGTCCTTGGCCAGGCCACGCAACGAAGTCAGGATCGAGCCGTCGGCAAGCACGGCCTCCAGCCCCAGCACCTGGGCGCGGTACATGCCGTAGCGCAGCACGCGAATGCCGCCAGCATTGGTGGCGATGTTGCCGCCGACCGTCGCCGTGCCGCGCGCGCCGATATCGACGCCGAACATCAGGCCGGACGCATCGGCCGCTTCCTGCACCATTTGCAGCGGCGCGCCGGCTTCCGCGATGATGGTTGCCGCGGCGCCGTCGGGCGCTTCGACCGCGGTCATGCGCTCCAGCGACAGCACCGCTTCGCCCGGCTGCACGCGCGCGCCGCCGGCCAGCCCGGTGCGGCCGCCATGGACGACCAGCTTCTGGCCGATACCACTGCATAGGCGCAGGATTTCGGCGACGTCGGCGGCGTTGCGCGGACGCAAGACCAGTTCGGGCTGGCCGCCGCCCTTGCCGGAGAGGTCGTCGCCATAGCGCGGATCGATAGCATCGCAGATCACAATCGCGGCGGCATCGAGCCGACGATATAGCTGGGAAAGAAGCCGATCGATCTGTTGTGTCATGGTGCCTGGACTTTTCAGCGCTCTTTGTGACCGAGACTTTGATGCGCGACAATTTTCGCGTCAATTGAACAAATTTACGCACGGTATAATCTGTCATTGCGCGTTGAACCCACTGACGTTTCCTGTAAATTTCGTCTGCCGTTGCGTGGCGGACGCGCCGGCTGCAGGACCGTGGGCAGCGTCAAGGGATGACCGAGGTTCTGGCGCGTGCCAGACGAGGATTGAATGCCAATGACGCACAAGACGATGGAGGATTTCGCCCGCTCCTGCGGCGTCTCCAGGCCGACGCTGTCGAAATATTTCGACGATCCGACCAGCGTCAAGCCGGCAACGCGCAAGCGCATCGAAGAGGCGTTGCGGTCGTCCGACTACCAGCCCAATCTGTTTGCCCGCAACCTCAACCGCAAGCGCACCCGCGCCATCGGCATTGTCGTACCGACGGTCACCGATCCCTTCTATTCCGAAATGGTCAGCCGCATCGAGCTCAGGCTGCGCGACGAGGGCTACTGGCCGATCGTCATCTCCTCGCATGGCTCAACCGAGCTCGAAATGGAGGCGACACGTACCATCCTGTCGCTGAAAGTTTCGGGCGCGCTGATCGCGCCGCTCGGCTTGCGCTCGGACCGGCGCACGCTGGAGAAGCTGACCCAGACAATGCCGGTCGTCTATTTCGACACCTATCTTGAAGGCGGCACGCCCTTTGTCGGCAACAACAATGCCCAGAGCGTCTCGACCATCGTCGACTATCTCTGCCGCTCCGGCGACGCCCCGGTCTATTTCGACATCCCGCATGTCAATCACAATTCGCCGGAGCGCCTGAACAGTTACGTCGCCGCGATGCGTCAACTTGGCCAGGAGCCGGTGGTTATCGGCAACACCCGAGACTACACATGGGATTTCGAGCGCATCGGCTACAAGCAGATGGAACAGATGCTCGGGGCCAGCGGCCTGCCGGGCAAGACCGGGGGTCTGCCCGGCAAGACCGGAGGTCTGCCCGGCAAGACCATACTGTGTGCGAATGACCGCCTGGCTTTCGGCGTGATGGCGGCAGCCTTCGCGAAAGGGCTGAAGATCGGCCGCAAGGCCGATTGCGACCTGCGTATCGCCGCCCATGACGACCATCCGCTGAGCCGCTACACCTGCCCCGCACTGACCACCATCGCGCAGGATTTTGCCGCCATGGCGGGGCGCAGCGTCGAGACACTGCTCGCTTTGCTCAACGAGGATACGGCAAACGTCGCGCCGAAGGTCAGCCTCGACGCCGCCCTGGTGATGCGTCAGTCCGCTTGAGCCTTTCCAAAGGCAGGATCGAAGCTTCGCCACGCGGCAATGGCGGCGGCAACCGCCTGTCTCGCTGCCGGGCCGTGACGGCCCATCGAGACGAAGCCGTGGATCTGACCGGGCCAGTGTTCCAGCACGACCGGCACGCCAGCCTGCTGCAGACGCCTGGCATAGGCCTCGCCTTCGTCGGCGAGGATGTCGTGACCGGCGATGGCGATGAAGGTGGGCGGCGCACCGGCGAGGCTTTCCGCCTTCAGCGGTGAGGTACGCCAGTCGCCGATGTCGGCGGCATTGCGGACATAATGGTCGCGGAACCAGGCCATGGTCGAGGCGGTCAGGCCAAAGCCTATGGCGAAGCGGCGATAGCTGTCCGTCGTCTGCCCGGCATCGGTGTTGGGATAAAACAGCAGCTGCGCTGCTGGCGGATTTTTGTCCCCCCGCGTGAGCAGGCCGAGCACCGTAGCGAGATTGCCGCCGGCGCTGTCGCCGGCAACCGCAATGCTGGCAGCCTCGATGCCGAGTTCGTCCGCCGCGCTTTGCATGAAGTTGAGCGTTGCGCGGCAATCCTCTATTGCCGCCGGGAATTTGTGTTCCGGCGCCAGCCGGTAGTCGACGGAAACGACGACAGCGACTGCCTCGTTGGCGAACCAGCGGCAGATCTCGTCATGCGAGTCGAGATTGCCGATTACCCAGCCGCCGCCATGGAGATAGAGCAGCGCCGGAGCGCCTGCCGAAGGCGCGCCCTGCCCGCGATAGATCCTGAGCCTCAGCGGACCGCCGGGTCCTGCAATGATGCGCTCGCTGATCGACGCGACCAGCTCGCGCTCGCCTTGCAGGGTCGGGAAGCCTTCATTGTAGGCGCGGCGCGCCTGCTCAGGCGTTCCCGTTTCGAACGGCGGCGCGCCGGCCTGGCTGCCGAGCTCGAGCACATGCCGGGCCTCCGGATCTAGGGGCGACGGGGACGGTGGCGTCACGGGCGAACCTCCGTCAGGCAAGCAGGGTTGCGGCTTCGTCTTCGCCAAGCAGCGGCGGCTGGTCGACCGTGCCGTTGACGGCAACCGAGCCACGGCTTTCGCCCGAACCCAGGATCGCCTCCATGATCTCAAGCACATGCAGCGCCAGCTCACCGGAGGCGCGCGGCTTTCTGCCCGCGGCCAGCGCGCGCGCCAGATCGGCGACGCCGAGCATGCGGTAATTGGCGCGGTCGGGCGCGGAATAGGGCCAGTTGCGGTCGCCATAGAGTTCGCTCTCGCTGGCGAAATCGGCCCAGTCGGCGCCACGCTCCGACAGCGAAACGGTGCCGCCGAACGTGTCGGGGTCGGGCAGCCTGAGCGAGCCTTCGGTGCCGTGCAGTTCGATCGGATGGTTGGAGTGTTTGAACACGTCCCAGGAGGCGCCGAAGGTGACGGTGGCGCCGGAACGGAATTCGAGCAGCGACACTATGTTGGTCGGCGTGCCGACCTTGAATGTCGTGTTCTTGAACGGCCCGTCGGCCGTGATCAGCCTCTCCTCCTGGCCGTGCGTCGCCATCGCCATGACGCGCTCGACCGGTCCGAGCAGGTTGACCAGCATGGTCAGGTAGTAGGGACCCATGTCGAACACCGGACCGCCGCCGGGCTGATAGTAGAATTGCGGATTGGGATGCCAGTGCTCCATGCCCCGTCCCATCATGAAAGCGGTGCCGGTCACCGGCTTGCCGATCGCGCCGTCATCCATCAGCCGGCGCGCGCGGCGGCCGGCTGCACCCAGGAATGTGTCCGGCGCCGAGCCGATCAGCAGGCCGCGCTTCGCGGCCTCGGCGACAAGCCGGCGGCCGTCGGCGGCGGAGGTTGCCAACGGCTTTTCGGTGAAGACGTGCTTGCCCGCCGAAAGCGCCGAGAACGAAATATCGAAATGCGCCGCGGGGATTGTCAGGTTCAGCACGAGGTCGATATTGGGGTCGGCCAGCAGCGCGTCAACGCCGAGGGCGCGGATGCCGTATTCCCTGGCGCGCAGCTCGGCCATGTCAGCGGAAATGTCGGCGCAGGCGCGTAGCTCGACACCACCAAAGAGCGCTGCATTGCGCAGATAGGTCATCGAGATGTTGCCGCAGCCGATGACACCGATGCCGAGCTTTGTCTCTGATTTTCCGTGCATTTCCAGCTTTCCTCCGAAGCCAAGGGCATGCTGCGCAACCGTTGCAGTTCCCACGACCCCCCGCAATCCGCTATACAGGACTTTAAATGTTGACGCGCGTAAAATTTTTATAGAGCTTATGAGAATTCTGGCGTGCACTGGGAGGCCGCCAGCGTGAGGAGGAGAACATGACCGGCATGAAAAACGGCCGACGGCCGCTGCGAAGCCCGTGGCTCATGCGCGCTTTCCGTCGCGCATCAGAGACCGGGATGGGTTCAGGCATAGATCACCTTGGCCCCGATCCTATCAAGCTCGCTGCGTATTGGACCGGGCAGGCCATCGTCGGTGATCACCACATCGACGGCCGACAGCGAAAATGCCTTGGACGTCCCGCTGACGCCCCATTTGCTCGAATCGGCGAGCAGGACAACGCGCCGGGCCATGCGAACGAGGTTTCGCTTCGTTCGCGCCATGTCTTCGTTCACGTCGACCACATCCAGTGACGAGTCTATCGCATGCGCTCCAACAAAGACCTGATGCGCTACCAGGCCGCCGAGAGCCGTATCGGCATCGGTGATCAGCGTGCTCACCGTGTCGGGATAGACCCGGCCGCCGATCATATGAACGTCGAGCCCGGGACGATGCATAAGATGCTGCACGATATTCATGGCCGTGGCCGCGACCACGACATTGCTGAGCGGCGGTAACTGCATGGCAAGCTGCATCAAGGTCGAGCCACCGTCGAAGATGACCGACTGGTTGTCCTCGAAAAGGTCGAGCGCCGCCCGGGCGATGCGCTTCTTTGCGTCGAGGTTCGTTTGCATCCGCCGGGCGAACGCGGCCGTCGTCGAATCGGTGGTCCGGGTCACCGCCCCTCCACGGGTCTTGGTCAGCAGTCCCTTGCGGTCCAGTATTTCGAGGTCGGAGCGCACCGTGACCTCCGACACGCCAAACCCGTCCGACAGGTCCTTGATGCGAACCTGTCCGCTGCGTTGCACCTCGCCCAGGATCGATTGGCGTCTCTGCTCCGACAACATTGCCCTGCCCTTGCCTGCCTGCGCCGAGCAATCGCGCCGGCCTCGGCTCACCTTACCGAAAATATGCAGATTCGAAAGCTTTCGAAAGATTGTTTTTCTTTTTTCTTTCGGAAACACTGGATCGAGCATTTTTAAATCAACCGATCAGGGAATTTTGCACTCATGAGCCTAGGAACCAAGGTGCGTCTCGCGCGCCTCTTCTCGCATCCATCGGGGAACCTTTTTGGCGGCGCGGTCGACCACTTCGTCGGCTATGGCGACGTGCGCAAAGGCGGCCTTGCCGACCTGCCGGGTGCGCTCGCACGCGTCATGGCGGGCAAACCCGACTATGTCAGCATCCAGCCTGGCACTGCGCGCCATCTGTGGCCGCAATATGCGGGCAAAGCTTCCCTGGTAATTCAGGCGGGCTGTTTCACCGCGGACGATCGCATCAGCGAGCTGATCGCAACGCCCGAGGATGCGGTGCGCGCGGGCGCCGATGCGTTGGCCGTGGCCATTCCGGTGCGCGGCGCGACGGAGGGCAAATACATACGCTGGCTGACCGATTCGGTGAATGCGGCGGCCCGCTACGGCATGCCTGTGGTGGCGCATATCTACCCTCGCGATTTCACCGACGGAGCAAAGATCGTCTTCACCCCCGACGAGATCGCCTATGCGGCGCGCATCGGTTACGAGTCCGGCGTCGACGTGATCAAGATCGGCTACACCGGGGATTTCGAGTCATTCAAAGAGACCGTCCGGACCTGCCCGGTGCCGGTTGTCATCGCGGGGGGGCCAAAGACCGATACGCTGCTCGGCGCGCTTCAGCAGACGGCGGACGCCATCCGTGCCGGCGCGCGCGGCGCCGTGGTAGGCCGCAATCTCTGGGGGCACGGCGATCCGGAGAAGGCAGCGCTTGCCTTTCGCGGCGTCATCCATGACGGCCTTTCGGCGCAAGACGCCTTGGCGAAGGCGGGTGCCTGAACGATGCCCACCGTCCCCGCCACCCTCGGCTTCGGCGCTATTGCGATAGACGACATCGTCTACGTCGATCAGCCATTGTCGGCGGGCAAGGGTAAGGTTCTGCAAAGTACCCGCGCTTTCGGGGGAAATGTCGCGACGGCGCTTGCCGCCGTCGCGCGGCTCGGCGGAACCGCCGGGTTCGTCGGATGGCTGGCCAGTGCCGCGGACGACGCCGTTCTGCTCGATCTCGTGGCGAGCGGTATTGAAACCGCATTCGCGCCGCGCCATCCCGACGCGCGCCCGGTGCACTCGCGGATCACCGTCGGCTCGGACGGGGAAAGGTTCATCGCGTATGACGACGATGCGATGCTGGGCACCGCTCCGGACTTTCCGGACGATATCCTCAGCCGCGCAACCGTCCTGATCGTCGATAGCTATGCGACCGGGTCGCTGGATGTCGTGGCTCGGGCTCGCGATCTCGGCCTTGCGATCCTCGGCGATATCGAATGGAGCAGCGGCCCCGCCACGGAGCGGCTGATCGCGCTCTGCGACCATCTCATTCTTCCACTTAGCTTTGCACGGACTGCCACGGGGCGCCGATCGCCTGCCGAGATGCTCGATGCCTTGTGGTTGCCATCGCGATCCGCCGTGGTTCTGACCGATGGAGGCAGGGGTGTGTACTATCGCGGCCGTGAACAGACAGGTCTCTGGCACCTGCCCCCGCACCGGGTTGCGGTCGTCGACTCCACAGGCGCGGGTGACTGCTTTCATGGCGCCTATGCCCATGCGTTGACGCGCGGAGCCGACACCGCGGGCCGGGTGGCATTCGCGGCCGCGGCGGCGGCCGTTTCGATAACGGGGCGTGGCGGGCGCGAGGCGCTTCCGACCGAGGACCAGGTCACGCAACTCCTGGCATCGGCGAACGCGCCGTCAGCAGTCAACCTGAAAAATGCGCATGTGGATGCTGGAGCATGACCTGAAACGATCCGACGAAACATTTCGCAGGCGAACACAAGCCCAGGAGAATCATAAAAAATCAGGGCTTATACTTGTGGAGGGAGGAATATGGCACAAGTCATTCTTGAGAAGATCTGCAAAACCTACGGGAACAGTTTTCGCGCAATCGACCAGTTGAACCTGTCGGTCAAGGACGGCGAGTTCTTGATCCTCGTCGGGCCTTCCGGCTGCGGCAAATCCACGGCGTTGCGAATGATCGCGGGGTTGGAAGACATCACCAGCGGCAGCCTTCGGATCGGCGGGGTCGACGTCGTCGACATGCCGCCCAAGGACCGCGACATCGCGATGGTGTTTCAGAGCTACGCGCTCTACCCGCATATGACGGTATCCGAAAACATCGCCTTTTCGATGCGGCTGGCAGGCAAGCCGAAGGCCGAGCGCAAGAAGCGCGTGGACGAGATCGCCAAAACTCTTCAGCTGACGTCTTTGCTGGACAGCAAACCCGCGAACCTGTCAGGCGGGCAGCGTCAACGGGTTGCCATGGGCCGCGCCATGGTGCGCGAGCCGGCCGCCTTTCTCATGGACGAGCCGCTTTCCAATCTGGATGCGAAACTGCGTGTGCAAATGCGCGCCGAAATCACCAGCCTGCAAAAGCAGCTCGGCGTCACGACCATTTACGTGACCCACGATCAGATCGAAGCGATGACGATGGGCGACAGGGTCGCGGTGCTGAAAGGCGGTGTGCTGCAGCAGGTCGACACCCCCAAGAGGCTTTATGAATCGCCGGTTAACGCCTTCGTTGCCGGCTTCATCGGCTCTCCTTCGATGAACCTTTTCGAGGCGACCCTGAAGGGCGGCGAGCTCGCTTTTCGCGACTTCGCCGTCCGGCTGCAGGATGCAGCCTTCGTGCGCAGGCCGGCCTTGAGGTCGTATGCGGGGCGCAAGGTCGTGTTCGGGATCAGACCGGAGGATCTTTATGACAGCAGCCTTGAATCCGGTCGCAAGTATCAGACGATACCGGCCAGGGTGACCTCGATCGAGGAACTCGGCTCCGAACAGATCGTCCACATGAACATCGACGCGGTCCGGGTGGACTCCGGCGATCCGGATGCGGTGGACGATTTCGGCCTGGCGTCGAACGCGGTGGCGAGGTTCGAGCCGATCAGCGCCGTCCGCTCCGGCTCGGAAATCCGGTTGGCCGTGGATGATGCCAAGTTCCATTTCTTCGATCCCGAAACGCATCTGGCGATCTGAAGATCTGCGGAAGACCGCGGGCGGGAGCGAGGTGCCTGCGGAAGACACAAGAAGGCTTCTGAATGAACAGACGACCGTCCGCATTGTGCGGCCGATCTTGAAGAAGGAGGAGAAAATGATGTTTCGGATACGACCCGCGATGCTGAAAATAGCCGCGGCCGCATGGTTGCTTGGTGCAACCGGCGCCATGGCGGACACGACGCTGGAATTCACCCAATGGTGGGAGCCCGAATTGCCGGCGGGATCGCTCAGGGCAATCATGAACGACTTCGAGGCTGCAAACCCCGGCATCAAGGTGACGCTGGTCAGCGGTCCCTATGCGACCACGCGAGACCAGATCTCGGTCGGCGCCGCAACCGGAACGCTTAGCGACGTCGTCGGTCTCGACGGCGCCTGGGTGAACAATCTGAACGCGCAGGGTGCGCTAGCCGACATGAACCCGATGATGGATGCGAGCGGGTTCGACAAGACCCAGGTCGCGGATATCATCAAGGTGGACGGCAAGGCGGTGATGTTTCCCGTGGCTTCGTTCGTCTATCCGGTCTTCGTCAATCTGGACCTCGCCGCCCAGGCAGGCGTCACCAAGCTGCCGTCGACCCGCGCGGAGTTTCTCGAAGCCGCCAAGAAGATGACCCATGCCGACAAGAACCAGTATGGCTGGGTGCTGCCGCTGTCGCTGCAAACGCCGTCCGGTGTCCAGAACGACCTGATGTCGTGGGTCTGGGCCTCGGGTCAATCGATGATGGTTGAAGGCAAGCCGGCTCTCGAGGGCAAGCCGGTCGTCGATATGCTCACCTTCGTCAAATCGCTGAACGACGCCGGCGTCATCTCGCCCGGCATTGCCACCAAGACCGAGCAGGAGAAGGTCGAGGAATTCGTCAACGATCGGGTCGGAATGATGATCGACTCGCTTGCGCATGTGAACCTCATCCGCAAACGCAATCCCAAGCTGAACTTCGACCTGATCCCGGTCCCGGTCGTGGCGGACTACAGCGGCAAGCGCGGCCTTCCCTACGCCTCCTGGGGCATCGGCATCTCCGCCGCCTCGAAACATCAGGATGAAGCCTGGAAGCTCGTCCAATATCTGATGAGCGAGAAGGTGAATGCCAAGCTCGTGTCGCTTGCAAATGCCTTCCCGGGCAACGTCAACGCCAAGCCCGATTTCGTGACCTCGGACAAGGCTTTCGCCAAGGCTTTCGAAATCTTCAAGACCGGCTATCTCGCCAACGAGTTCACGGGCCTGCCGGTGGCTGAAGACCTGATGACCCAGTTCGACGTGGAGGCTCAGAAGATGCTTGCCGGCGAGCAGTCTCCGGAACAAGCCGCAACCAACGCTCAAAAGGGCTGGACGGCGAAATTCTGAGCGGCCATTGCCCGTTTGCTATCTTCCACCGGGTGGCCCGGCCTCGGTCAGGCCACCCGTCAACAACGGATCGGCAATTTGAGATGGACCTGTTTTTGAAGCGCACCTTCCTCTTGAAGGCACATCCCAGGGGTCGCACATGACCGGGCAGAAGCGCTCCCACCATCGGCTGAAACGAGCGGTCGCACCCTATCTCTATCTGTCACCATCGCTCCTCATAATCGGCCTTCTGATGCTGCTGCCGATGGTGACGGTGATTGGCTATTCGTTCCAGAACAGCGCGGTGCTGCGTCGCGACCCGTCCTTTGCCGGACTGAAACACTACCAGGCGATCTTTGCCGATCCGGTGTTCTGGGCCTCGCTGTGGCACACGCTCTACTTCACCTGCATGAGTGTCGTCTTCCATATGACCATCGGCATGATCTTCGCACTCATGCTGAACAGCGACCGCATCAATCCGACGCTGCGCAACATTCTGCGCGTGCTGTACATACTGCCCTGGCTGTTCACCGCGGTAATTATCGCGGTGATCTGGCGCCTTCTGCTTGAGCCGAATGGTGTCGTGAACAGTGTTCTCATGCAGATGGGCGTCATCGGTTCCAAGGTCGAGTGGTTTTCCTCGCCCGCGACCGCGCTGCACGCCGTCACCTTCGCCAATATCTGGGCGGGCTACCCGCTTTTCATGGTCAGCCTGCTCGCAGGCTTGCAGGGCATTCCCAAGGATTTCTACGAGGCCGCCGATATCGACGGCGCGAAGGCCTACCAGAAGTTGATCTTCATCACCATTCCGCAGCTGATGCCGATCATCATCAGCATCTCGCTGCTCGACTTCATCTGGACCATGCAGGTCTTTCCATTGATCTGGATAACGACGGGTGGCGGTCCGATCTACTCGACCGAGGTCCTCAGCACCTACACATACAAGCTGGCGTTTTCGAGCTACAACCTGTCGCAGGCCTCGGCGAGCGCCGTGGTCATCCTGCTGATCTCTCTCGGCCTGACGCTGTTCTACATCCGCTATCAAAAGGCTCGGTAGTCACATGAGGAAAATGCACACGCCCAAAGACAGGCTGATCACCGCCGCGCTCCATGTCGCGCTTGCCGCAGGCCTCTTGTTCGCGGCCTTCCCGATCTACTGGATGCTGAGCAGCTCGTTCAAGTCGAATACCGAAATCTTCGCCCTGCCGCCAACCGTCCTGCCGAAGGCCTTCACGCTGGAAGCGTATGCGGCCATCCTTGGTGATCCGGTAAAGCTGCGCTTCTTCTTCAACAGCTACTTCGTCGCCGGAGCGGTGACCGTGCTGACGGTGCTGATCGCCTTGCTGGCAGCCTATGGGTTCAGCCGTTTCAACTTCCGCGGCAAGGGCAGCCTCAACACGCTCATCATCAGCACGCAGACGATCCCGCCGATCACGCTTTTGATCCCGTTCTTCGGGCTGGTCGTCTCGTATGGCATCTTCGACACCTATGTCGCGCTGATCCTGACTTACCTGGTGTTCACGCTGCCCTATGCGATCCTGCTGATGACGGGATATCTGAACACCTTGCCGCGCGACCTCGATGAAGCGGTGGCTGTCGACGGCGGCACCAGTTGGACCGCACTGTGGCGGGTGATCGTCCCGATTTCACTGCCTGGTATCGTGGCGACGTCGGTCTACACCTTCCTGTTGTGCTGGAACGAATTTCTCTTTGCGCTGACACTGACGAAGTCGACGTCCATGCGCACCGTCCCGATCGGCATCCAGTTGTTGATGGGGCAACACGCCTTCGAATGGAACCAGATGATGGCGATGAGCGTGCTCGGCTCGCTGCCGCTCCTGGTCATCTACCTGGTTGCCCAGAGATTCTTCCTCGCCGGCATGACCGCAGGCTCAGTCAAGTAGGATGTCCCTCCAACGAGGTGGAATCAAGGAATGAAAGGATGACCGTGAAAGACCTGAAAGTCGGCTGCCAGACCTTTACCTGGGAAATGCTGGGCGACCGCTTTGCCGGCGGCCCGGACGATCTGCTCAAGGCGATCGCCGATGGCGGCTATGCCGGCATCGAGATCACCGACACGATGATCGGCCGCTATGCCGGCAAGCCAACGGAGTTCGCCGCCGCGCTGAAATCATCCGGGCTGACGCTCGTCTCCTTCGCCTTCGGCTCCAAGAGCGGTTTCACGCTCAGGGATGAGATCGGCGCCGACCTCGATACAGCCAAACGCTGGATCGACTTCGCCGCCGCCTTTCCCGGCGCGCTGGTGTCGATGGGCTCGGCCACGATCGTTTCCGACGGACCGCGCGACCACAAGTTTGCCATCGCCGCCGAGGTCTACAACAAAGCCGGCGAGCTCGGGCGCGAGGCCGGCGTCCAGGTCGCGGTGCATCCAAGCTCGCATCACAACACGCTGCTGTTCGACCGCGCCGACTACGACCGCATCTTCGGGCTGCTCGACGCCTCGCTGGTGGGCTGGGTGCCCGACACCGGCCACATCTTGCGCGGTGGCCAGGACATGGCGGATACGCTCACCACCTATCGCGACCGCATCCGCTATGTGCATCTGAAGGATGTCGACGCGAATGGAACCTGGGCGATGCTCGGCAAGGGCGTCTGTGACACGGCGAAGGTGATCGAGATCGCTGGTGCTGCACCCAATTTCAACGGCTGGCTGGTGCTGGAGGAAGAGTCCGAAACGGCCGCCGCCGACCCTGCCGGCGCCGTCAAAACCAACCGCCAGACAATGCGCGGCTACGGAGCCTGAGACGATGACGACGAACAAGCCCCTGTCCGGCCCCGCCGCATTTGCCGCCCTGCCGCGCAACCGGCTTATCGGCGAGTTTTCGCTGTGGTCGGCCGACCTCGCCAATATGGAGCGCGATTTGAAGCGCATCGAGACCCATGCCGATGTCCATCATATCGACGTCGCCGATGCCCGCTTCACCCCTGGCTTCCTGTTCTTCCCGGACCTGGTGGCGCACATCGCCAAGCTCACCGCAAAGCCTATCCACGTCCATTTGATGGTCGAAGCCGAGATCGTCGAGGAACAGACGCGCCAGTTCATCGAGGCCGGCGCCGACCTGATCAGTGTGCACGCCGAAAACGGCGAGACCGGTCTGCGCGCCGTGAAACTGGCGCGTGAACTCGGGGCCGAGGCCGGCGTGGTGCTGCGGCTGGAAACACCGGTCGCGGCCGTCACGCCCTTCCTGCCGGAAGTGGCATTCGTGACGCTGC
Organism: Mesorhizobium sp. LSJC285A00; assembly: GCF_000503155.1. Lineage (NCBI taxonomy): Bacteria > Pseudomonadati > Pseudomonadota > Alphaproteobacteria > Hyphomicrobiales > Phyllobacteriaceae > Mesorhizobium > Mesorhizobium sp. LSJC285A00. The sequence continues at coordinate 193,448 of NZ_AYVK01000002.1, read as the reverse complement.
TCGGCACTTCCATCGGCGTCAAGGGCCAGAGCCTGTCGGAGCAGGCGTGTCCGCGCCTGATCGAGGCGCGCGCGCTGATGCGCAAAGCCGGCCGCGAGGCCGACATCGTGCTCGCCGCCGATGGCGGCATCCGCCACGAGACCGTGCCCTTACTGCGCGCCGCAGGTGCGCAGACCGTGGTGCTGGGCTCGCTGGCCTTCGGCGATCCGGACCTTGCCCGGCGCATGGCCTGGCTGCACGGGCTGGAGGTCGCCGCCTGATGACCAAGCTTGCGCTCGCCTTCGATCNGCTGGCCTTCGATCTCGGCGGCACGGCGCTGCGCGGTGCGCTGGTCGAAAGCGATGGCCGCATCGTCGCTCATGCTTCAGCGCCGACGCTTGCCGGTGCGGGATCGGAGGCGGTGATCGGCCAGATCGTCGCTCTGGCAGGCACGCTGCTTAGGGAACACCCGCAGGCAAACGTCGCCGGCATCGGCGTCGGCGCGCCGGGACCGCTCGACCCCAAGGCGGGCATCGTGATCGCGCCGCCGACGCTGGCCGGCTGGCACGACGTGCCGCTGATCGACATTCTGGGGCAGCATTTCGGCCTGCCGGTGCGGCTGGAAAACGACGCCAATGCGGCGGCGCTCGGCGAATGGCGTTTTGGCGCCGGACGCGGCAGCGGATCGCTGGTGTTCGTGACCGTATCGACCGGCATTGGCGGCGGCGTTGTCGCCGATGGCCACATCTATCACGGCAGGCGCGGACTGGCGGCTGAGATCGGCCACATGACCATCACCGGCGAAGGCGACCGCTGCTTCTGCGGCGCCGTCGGCTGCTTCGAGGCTGTCGCATCGGGAACCGCGCTTGGCCGCCGCGCGACGCGATTGACCGCGCCCGGCGACGGCTCGCTCTTACGACGGCTGTCAAATGACGGCGACGTCTCGGCTAGGCATGTCGTAGAGGCTGCCAAGGCCGGCGACGCCAACGCTCTTGACCTGATCGAGGCGGAAGCACAATGGCTGGGCATCGGCTTCACCAATCTCTTGCATCTCTATTCGCCCGATCTGATTGTCGTGGGTGGCGGCCTTTCCAACGGGTTCGACCTTCTGGTACCGTCGATCAGAGCGGTCATCCAGCAGCGGGCGATGCCGGCCTATCGCGACGTGCCGGTCGTGCAGGCTGAACTCGGCGACCGCGCCGGGCTGATCGGCGCCGCCAGCCTGATCCTGTGGGAAGGCGAACCGGGTGCGCCGCTGGCGATGGCGCAGGACGACAAGGACAGAGGCGCGACCGCCGATGCCAGGGAGGCAAGCCACGGTTGAGCTCAAACTGCGCGGCGCGCAGCGCCAGGTCCCCGAAGAGGACCCCTACCCTTCGCGATTCCAGCTGGCGTATTTTCGGATCGTTTGCCGCTTGTCTTCCGACAAGCCAACAAGGAGATTCTCCTCGAGATAGCCTTGCCGGATGAGATTGACGAAGACCTGTATTAGCTGTGAATAGCGATAGTCGAACATCTGGTCGATCTTCCGTCGCTGCTGCCGCAGAAAGTCTTCGACGTCCCACATTTCGGAAGGCGTTGCCGCAACGTGGGCCCTGCTCTTGAGTTCAGCCAGCGTCTTGTCGAGCGCCACCTTCAGCGCTGCGTCATAGGCTCTGCGAGCGGCCTTCCTTTCGGACGGAGACCATTACTCACCAGCGGTCATCGACTGTCTCTATCGTGTTCGCGGCGGCCGTCATCCGGTAACCCTGGGACGCAGGACCCCGCCTTTGGGACCAATCTACTTTCCGCAATGGTGATCGTTGACCTTGTTCAGCGCATTCGCGTCCGGCCCGACCCGGTCGTAAGAGCACGGGCCGGCCGCCGTGGTGATCAGCATTTTGTCATAGTAGCGCGGGCCGCCGAACAGGGCGTAGATGAGGTCGCGATGGGCGGGGACGTAGCGTTCGGGTTCTGGCTGACGATGGCGATGCTTGTCCTTGGCGACAGCCGCTGTGGACAGGCTGCAGCCGACAGTGAGAGCGAGCATGCAGGTCGCAAAGATCTTGGTGGTCATCGGCAGTACCCCTTCTGACGGTTCGGAATCGCAGCATATCCAAAAGCGCCTGCCGAACAAAGGTTCCCTCGCCGTCGTTGCCGGCCGGTGCCGAAATCAGCCCGCACTGCGCGCGCGCCGCCGTTCGGCTGCAACCAGGAGGTCGACGAAAGCGCGCACCTTGGCCGGCCTGAAGCGCGCCGGCGGGAAGACGGCATGGATGCCACCGGACGGCAAGGTCCAGTCCGCGAACACCCGCACCAGCCGGCCGCGCGCAATGTCGTCGGCGACACTGTAATCCGGAAAGATGCCGAGGCCGATGCCGGCCAGCACGCAGGACAGCACGCCTGGTGTCTTGTCGCAGCTGACGACGGGGTTGAGTTCGGCCAGCACCGTTTCCGTGCCCATCGAGAACAGCCATTGGCCGACCCCGCGCAACTGGGCGTTGCCGACCCAGGGCAGCGACTTCGCCTGCCTGGGGCTGGCTTCCCCAGGCAGCCTGGCGGCCAGTTCCGGGCTGGCGACGACGAATTGCTGCAGGCTGCCCAGCCGCCGTGCCAGATTGCTGGAATCGGCAAGCCAGCCGACGCGGATGCCGAGATCGATCTGCTCGTCGACCAGGTTGCTGACCGCATCGTCGAAGATCGTCTCGACCCGCATTTTCGGATATTTTCTGAGATAGGCGGCGATGGTCGGCGCCACGACCTTCTCGCCATAGTCGAGCGGCGCCGTCAGCCGCAGCGTCCCCGTCGGCTGCGCCGCTCGCTGCGAAATATCGCCATAGGCTGCCTCCGCCTCGCGCAGGATGATCGCGGTCCGGTCATAGAACAGACGACCCTCTTCGGTCGCCGTCACGCGCCGGGTCGTGCGCCGCAACAGCGTAGCGCCAAGCTCTTCTTCGAGCTTGCCGACCTGATGGCTGACCACAGCCTTGGCAACATCGAGACGGTCGGCAGCGGCCGTGAACGAGCCGGTCTCCACCACAGTGGCGAAGTAGACGAGCCGGTTGAGATTGAGGAGTTCGGTCACAGGCCGCTCATTGTCTGATTTTATCAGACAGATTGTATGATTGATCGCTATTTTTCGCAAGCGGTCCAGCTGTCATCTATCGGGCAACAGAGTGAGGCCGCCATGACCAATGCAACCCTAACCTATCTTTTCGACCCGCTCTGCGGTTGGTGCTATGGCGCCACGCCGATGCTGGATCGACTGGCCGCCGGCGGGACCGCGCTCCAACTGCTGCCGGTGGGGCTTTTCTCCGGTGCCGGCGCGCGGCCGCTGGATGCAGGTTTTGCCGCCCACGCCTGGGACAATGACCAGCGCATCGCGCGGCTGAGCGGACAGCGCTTCAGCCAGGCCTATCTCGACAATGTGCTCAATGTCAGCGGCACCTTGCTCGATTCTTCCGCTGCCACCATGGGCATCAACGCCGCCGGGCTGGACGACTGGCGCCAGGAACTTGCGGCACTGAAGGCGATCCAGCATGCCCGCTATGTCGACGGTCGCGATATTGTGACGGTTGACGGCGTCGCCGCGGTACTGACCGACGCCGGCATGAGCGACGCGGCAAAGCTCTTGAAGGCGCCGACGCAGCCGTTTCTGGCGAAGCATGACGACCTGGTCAGCCGCGGGCGGATGTTGTTCCAACGGCTGCATGCCAATGGCGTTCCCGCGCTGGCGGTGATCGGCCAAACGGCGCCGCGCCTGATCGGCGCCAACGCGCTGTTCGGCAGCTACGACAATCTCGTCGCTCACATCGAGGCGGCGTAGTCCCAGAAATTCTCCCCAGACGAAATTCTCCCCAGACGAAAGGAAAATCCCCATGAAAATCGCACTTATCGGCGCGTCCGGCCAGGTCGGCTCCCGCCTGCTTAAGGAACTCTCCGATCGCGGGCACAGCATCACCGCCATTGCCCGGCATCCAGACAAGATCGCGGCACTTCCGGGCGTGACTGCCAAGAAGGGCGACGTCTTCGACAAGGATGGCCTTGCCGCCCTGATCAAGGGTCATGACGCGGTGATCTCCTCGGTGCATTTCCTCGACAGCGATCCCGATACGCTCATCGCAGCCGTGCGTGCTTCCGGCGTCAAACGCTACCTCGTCGTCGGCGGCGCCGGCAGCCTTGAGGTTGCGCCCGGCAAGCGCCTGGTCGACACGCCGACCTTCCCTGATATCTACAAGGCCGAGGCACAGAAGGGCGCCGACTTCCTCGACACGCTGCGGACGGTCGACGATCTCGACTGGACCTTGCTGTCGCCTTCGGCGCTGTTCGTCGCCGGCGAGCGGACCGGCAAATACCGCATCGGCAAGGACACGCTGCTGACGTCCGACAAGGGCAGCAGCATTTCCTTCGAGGACTATGCCATCGTCATGGCCGACGAGATCGAAAAGCCGGCGCATATCAAGCAGCGCTTCACGGTCGGCTACTGAGCGCACTTCATTGACAGGCGGGCACTCGACGGAGCGGCCCGCGTCCGTTGCTATCGACGATAGTGCCATCGGAGCCTCCGATGGCACTATCGCTTTCTTCCGTTTCCACTCCTGCCGCCGGTCTGCGACTCTCGCCGGAGCGGTTCAGGACAGGAACGGAAACATGGCAGACATCGCAAAATCGAAAATCGCTATCATTGGCGGCAGCTCCGGAATGGGGCTGGCGTTGGCAAGGCGGTGCCTGGACTCAGACGCCGAAGTCATCATCGTCGGCCGCAGTGAAGCCAGGCTCAAGCGTGCCGGCGAGGCGCTGCAGAACCCTTCCGCTTTGAGCGCCGTCGCGGCCGATATCGCCAGGGAGGATCAGGTCGCTGACCTGTTCAAGCGGATTGGCCGGCTCGACCATATCGTCAGCACCGCCGCCGATATCGAAGGCGCCTATGAGTTATTGCCTGCGATCGACCTGAAGGCGGCGCAGAGAGTCGTCGAAAGCAAATTCTACGGGCCGCTGCTGCTCGCCAAGCATGGCGCGCCGCAGCTTTCGGCCAACGGCTCCATCACCTTCACCTCAGGCATTGCCGCCTACCGGCCGGCGGCGCGCGGCTCGGTCGTTGCCGCCGTCAACGCTGCGCTGGAAGGGTTGGTGCGGGCGCTGGCGGTCGAGCTGGCGCCGGTCCGTGTCAATGCCGTCTCGCCGGGCTGGGTCGACACGCCGATCTGGAGTTTTGTGGCCGGCGACAAGAAGGACGAGACGCTCGATGCAATGGCCAGGCGCCTGCCGGTCGGCCGCGTCGGACAGCCGGACGACATTGCCGATGCCATCGCCTTTCTGATGGGCAACGGTTTTACGACAGGGACGGTTCTGCATGTCGAGGGCGGTCATCGGCTGATCTGAGCGCAGCGAAATTCCTGGCCGCGACCGCCAGCAGCAGTTTCAGCGCCGGCGGCTGAACCCGCCGGCGGCGCCAGACCATGACCAGCGACGCCGTGCGGGCCGACCCCGGCCACGGCAATTCGACGATCTCGCCGCGATCGAGCGCGTCGGCAACGGCCAGCCGCGGCACCAGGCCCATGCCGACACCAGTCGCCACCAGGCCCGCAATGGCCCCGATGCTGCCGACTTCGGCGGCAAGTTCTGGCGCTGCCATCTCGGCAAAGGCAGTGTCGAACAGATGCCGGTAGACGCATCCGGTTTCCGTCACCACGAAACGCATCGCGGCGAGCGCGGCCAGGTCGTTCTGTCGCGATGCGGCCGCATCTTCGGGCGAGGCGACAAGGACCAGCGGCTCGGCCGATATCGTGCGCCGGGCCAGACGTTCGTCCTGACCGCCCTTGTCGAAACAGAAGGCGACGTCGATCTCGCTCTCTTCGAGCTGCCGCAGCAGGGCATCGCTGCCGGCGATTTTCAGCCGCAGACCGATCTCCGGGTGGTCGCCTTGAAAGGCCGCCAGCAATTGCGGAAGTCTGACGGTGGCAATCGTCTCCAGCGCGCCGACCGTAACCGTTCCGGCGGTCATTCCCGTCGTTGCCTCGACGGCAATACGCGCCTCCTCCGCCAGTTGCAGAATCTCTTCCGCATAGGGTTTCAGCGCGTCGCCGGCCGTCGTCAGGTCGAGGCCGTGGCGCGAGCGGATGAAGAGGACGACACCAAGTTCGCTTTCCAGCGACTGGATCTGGTCGCTGACGCTCGACTGCGCCAGATGAACCTCCCGCGCTGCGCGGGTGATGTTGCGGTGCCGCGCCACGGCGAGGAAGGTCTTGAGCAATCGTGGGTGCATGCCGTTTCCGGATCTGTCTCTGTTCGACATTTCGGGCTTGGCTGGTCCACTTGCAACCCTGGTCCATTTGCAACCCCGGTCCATTTGCAACCCATTGACGCCGGCGTCATCTGGTTGCGGCAGACCGAAGGGCCAGAATTTCGCGGCAATGACCCGCAAGTTTTCCCACGGCCGGCGCGGTGGCCCAAGAGATCGCCTCTGGCAGATCGCATCGTACGTATGCTCTATGCCAAGCTGATTTCCAGCACCGATGGAAGGACCGACATGCCCCGCCCGCAAGGAACCATCGCCCCGATCCTGACGCCGTTCGAGAACGATGGCCGCATTGCCCGTGACCTGTGGATCTCACATGCCAAATGGGTGCTGGGCCAGGGCGCCCATTTGCTGTCGCCGTTCGGCACCACGGGCGAGGCACTGTCGCTCTCGCTCGACGAGCGCATGCAGGCGCTGGAATGGCTGGTTGCATCAGGCATTTCGCCGGGGCGCATGATGCCCGGCACCGGCGTCACCGCACTGCCCGAAACCGTCGAACTGTCGAAGCACGCGGTCGGCCTCGGCTGCGCCGCCGTGATGGTGCTGCCATCGTTCTTCTACACGGCCGCCGGGGACGATGGCCAGGCGCGCTACTACAGCGAGCTGATCGAAAGGGTGGCCAACCCGGCGCTGAAGATGATCCTCTACCACATCCCGCAGAACTCCGGCGTGCCGGTAAGCCCTGCCCTGACCGCCCGGTTGAGCGCGGCGTTTCCAGAGACGGTCGTCGCCTACAAGGATAGCGCCGGCGACTGGAACAACACGGCGGCGGTGATTGCCGCCGCACCCGACGTCGCGTTGTTCCCCAGCTCGGAGGCGCAACTGACCAAGGGGCTCGCCAGTGGTGCTGCGGGCTGTATCTCCGCGACCGTCAATCTCAACGCTGCGGCCATCCGCGCCCTCTACGACGCGACGATCGCTGGCCAAGACGTCACGGAAGCGGACGCCGCGATCAGGGCGTTCCGCAAGGTGATCCAGGATGCAGGCCTGATCCCGGCAATGAAGGCCGTGCTGGCGGTGCGCTCCGGCGACAAACGCTGGCTCAACCTGCGCGCGCCGCATGAGAATGCGACGCTGGAAAGCGGCAAGGCGCTGCTCACTGCGCTCGGTCCCGCAGCCGATCACATTGGCCGAGGTCACGCATGATGGCGGTTGGCGCAACCCACATGCTCGCATCTTTTCAATCGGCCTAAAGTGACGAGCCTGCCGCCTCTAACGCCGACACGGGCTTAAGCGGTCGCGGACGATCAGCCCCTTTCAGGCACAGTGCGATACCGCCATTGGCCCTTGAACGGTCAAAATCGAGGCGTACCATCGCGGTATCTGAAACTGAGTCTGTTTTCATTCGTCTGGGCTAATGTCCGGACCGGATTGGATATTTCCTTGGCAAGGGACGCAACCAGCGGCGCGGCGAAGCGCGGCAAATCGTTTGCCCATGTGGCGGAGGCGTCCTGGGGCAAGGGCCTCAGCACGCTGCTGCGCATCGTGCGCATGACGCTGCGCCATCCTTGGCAAGTTGCGATCACCATCGCCTCGACTTTCATCGCCGCGACGCTGCAGCTGTTCATCCCGCGCCTGCTGGGCCACGCCATCGACCAGGCGCAAGGCGTGATGGCTGGAGGCGGCGGCGCGGCGGCTGAGCAGGCGCTGTGGACGACGGCGATCACCTTGCTCGTCGTCAGCATCCTGCGCGGCCTCTTCACGATGGCGCAGAATTATTACGGCGAGGCCGTCGGCCACCGCACCGGCTATGAGCTGCGCCTGGCTTTCTACGAAAAGATCCAGCGGCTGAGCTTTTCCTTCCATGACCGGGTGCATACCGGCGACCTGATCACGCTTGGCCTGCTCGACCTCGACGGCGTGCGCATGTTCTTTTCCACCGGCATATTGCGCGTGGTGCTGCTCGGCGTGCTGATCGGCGTCGGCTCCTATCTCCTGATCAGCACCGATCTCGAGCTCGGGCTGCTCAGTCTGAGTTTCGTGCCGTTCGTCGCCTGGCGCTCCTCGGTCACACAGCTCAGGCTGCGCAGCACCTGGCTGACGCTGCAGGAGCGGCTGTCGGTGCTGAGCCGGGTGATGGACGAGAACCTCGGCGGAATCCGCGTCGTGCGCGCCTTTGCGGCGCAGCGGCATGAGCTGGAAAAATTCGACCGCGCCAAGAAGTCGGCGCTGGAGCTTGCCGACCAGCGCGTCGACATCCGCGTCTCCAACACCAGCGCCATGAATTTTTCCTTCCTGGCGGCCATGGGCCTGGTGCTGTGGTTCGGTGGCCAGAAGGTGATCGCGGGCCAGATCAGCGTCGGCACGCTGGCGCAGTTCCTCACCTTCATGACCATCCTGCAGATGCCGGTGCGCCAGCTCGGGCTGATGGTCAACTCGTTCGCCCGCGCCTCGACCTGCGGCACAAGGCTGTTCGAGCTGCTCGACGCCGAACTTGACATCGAGGATGCGCCCGATGCCAAGGATCTCGTGGTCAGCGAAGGCGTGCTGCGCTTCGACAATGTCGGCTTCCGCTACGCGGGCGCCGGCGGCCGGCCGGCGCTGTCGGGCATTTCCTTCGAGGCCAGGTCCGGCGAGACCGTCGGCATTGTCGGCCCGCCGGGCAGCGGCAAGTCGACCATCGCGCATCTGATCCCGCGCTTCTACGATGTGAGGTCAGGCGCGATCACCATCGACGGGCAGGATATACGCGAGGTCACGCTGCAATCGCTGCGCAAGGCGGTCGGCGTCGTGCAGCAGGACGCTTTCCTGTTCACCACCTCGATCGAAAACAACATCGCCTATGGCAATCCGTGGGCGCGCGAGACCCGCATCGGGCAGGCGGCTGAATACGCCCAGCTGCACAATTACATCATCGGGCTTCCGGCCGGCTACACCACGGTCGTGGGCGAGCGCGGGTCATCGCTTTCCGGGGGCCAGCGGCAGCGCCTGACCATCGCCCGCACCCTGATGCTGCGGCCTTCGGTGCTGGTCTTCGACGATTCCACCGCGGCTGTCGACGCCGGCACCGAGCAGCGAATCCGCACCGCGATGAAGCGCTTCGCCAAGGACCGCGTGACGCTGATCATCTCGCACCGGCTGAGTTCGCTGATGCATGCCGACCAGATCCTGTTCATCGAGAATGGCCGCATCGCCGAGCGCGGCACGCACCAGGAATTGCTGGCGCTGGGTGGTCGCTACCGCGCGCTTTACGACCTGCAGCTGCGGCCGGACGACGATTTGCCGGTGGCGGTGGGAGCCGCATAATGTCGACACCGGGTCACGACGAAAAAGAAGACACCAGCCGGCGGCCCACCAGGGCCGTCGTCGGTTCGCACCGCGACGAGGAAGAGGTCTTCGGCAAGGTCTACGATCCGCGCATCGTGCGCCGCATCTGGAGCTTCGTGAGACCGTATCAGGGCCGGATCTTCATCTCGGTGGCCGCCGTTTTGGTGTTCACTCTGACGCAATTGGCGATCCCGCTGGTCATCCGTTACGCCATCGACCACGGCATGGCGGCGGGCAAGGCCGACAGCTCCGTCATGAACTGGGCGATCGGTGCCTTCGCCCTGATCATCCTGATCAACTATGCCGCCAGCTATGTCCAGGAAAGCGTCGTCGGCAAGGTGGCCGAGAATGTGCTGTCGGATTTGCGCCGCGCCATGTTCAGCCATCTGCAGCGCGTCTCGCTGGGCTTCATGGACAAGACCGAGGTGGGCCGGCTGATGTCGCGCCTGCAGGGCGACGTCAATTCCATGCAGGAATTCCTCGAGACCTCGGTGATGTCGGTGGGCGACATCGTGCTGCTGTTCGGCATCGTCAGCGTTCTGTTGTGGCTCGATTTCCGGCTCGGTCTGCTGACGCTGTCGACCATGCCGGCGTTGTTCATCGTGCGCCTGTTCTGGCTGCCGCGCGCCAAGATCGCCTTCATGGCCGCGCATGAGACCAACTCGATCGCCAATGGCGCGCTGGCCGAAGGCATCCATGGCGTTCGCACGGTGCAGAGCCTGGAGCGCCAGCACGTCAATTTCGACCTTTATGACGAGAAGGTGCTGGCCAATCTCAGGGCTCACCTGACCTCGGCCAAATATGCGCAGGTGATGGTGCCGATCGTCGACACGCTGACCGGCATTGCGATGGCAACCGTGATCGTCGTCGGCGGCTCGATGGTGCTGTCGCACAGCCTCGACATCGGCGTCATGGTGGCGTTCCTGTTCTATATCCAGCGCTTCTTCGACCCGATCCGCTCGCTCACCATGCAGTACTCGGTCATGCAGCGCGCCATGGCGTCGGGCCAACGCATCTCCGAAGTGCTCGACGTACCGGTCGACGTCAGCGACAGACAGGGCGCGGTGACGCTGACGCGCGACATGGACGGTTCGGTCGAGTTCAGGAACGTCACCTTCGGCTACCGGCAGAACCAGCCGGTGCTGAAAAACATCTCCTTCCGCGTCAATCCGGGCGAGACGGTTGCGCTTGTCGGCCCCACCGGTTCGGGCAAGTCGAGCTGCATGGCGCTGGTGCACCGCTTCTACGACGTCTGGTCGGGCGAGGTGCGGGTCGGCGGCCACGATGTGCGCGACGTGACGCAGGATTCGCTCGGCGATCAGGTGGCGATGGTGCTGCAGGAGCCGTTCCTGTTTTCCGGCACGGTGCTGGAGAACATCCGCTACCACAAGACATCGGCTACCAGCGAAGAGGTTGTGCGCGCCGCGCAAGCCGTCGGCGCGCACGACTTCATCGAGCATTTGCCTGACGGCTACGACACCGAGCTCGAACAGCGCGGCGGCAATCTGTCCCTCGGCCAGCGCCAGCTGATCAGCTTTGCACGCGCACTGGTGGCGGATGCGAAAATCCTGGTGCTGGACGAGGCGACGGCGAGCATCGATTCCTACACCGAGATGCTGATCCAGAAGGCACTGGTCACGCTGCTGGAAGGCCGCACCGGGCTGGTCATCGCGCACCGGCTGGCGACCATACGCGGCGCCGACCGCATCATCGTCTTACAGAACGGCGAGATCGTCGAGAGCGGAAATCACGAGCAGCTGATGGCGGCCAAGGGCCTCTATGCCAGGCTCTACAACATGAACTACGCATCGTTCGACGATATTGCCGAGGAAGACATAGGCGCGCCGGCCGGCAAGGCGACGTGAGCTGCTGCCGGTTCAGCTCGACTGGGAATGGTGCGGGGCCAAAACTCGTCGTCGACCAATTCGGCTTCAGATGACGACACGTTTCAGCCCGCCTTCCAGCGTAAGCCCGGCGTCACGCCTGCCGCGCGTTCAGGTGGAGGAGCGGCCGGCCGCCTAAAGGGCAATCCCGCGTAAATTCTGAATTCTACGCGCCGCCTGGCGCGCGATGCACGCGCAGCTTGCGCCTGAACCTCAGCAAACGCCGTCATGATGGCTTTCGTTCCTTAGCCGTCGGATGAAAATCGCCGGGGAACAGGAAGGCTTGCTGGGAGTTTAGTTCTTCGAGCCGCGCCGTGAACGGCGCGGCAGCGAAGGAGACGGCATATGGGCCTGGGTACCATTCTTATTATCATCCTGATCATCGCGTTGCTCGGCGGCTTCAGCGGCCTCGGCGGCGGCCCGTTCTACGGCACTGGTTACTATGGCGGCGGTGGCCTCGGGCTGGTGCTGATCATCGTGATCATTCTGGTTGTTCTCGGGCGAATATAGCGTCGCCATTGGCGGCCGCCGAGTTTCTACGGCGGCCGCGTTTTCGCCTGACATCGAGGTTTGAAGACATGGCAGCTGAAGACATTGCTGGTCCGGACTGGGCCGGCGTCGGCGCGAGCGAGAGCGAACGCGACGAGCTGGGATATCCTAATGGTGGCACTATCCGAAGGCGGCGGGCGTAAGCTGCAGACCCGACACCCGCCTGGCGGCCGTGGCGTTCATCGAGGCGGATCGGACGCTTCGAGAAACCCAGGACGGCGACGAGGCGGGTCCGGCCTTTCTCGCTATTGTCGACAAGGGCAGCATCGGCCCGAAGGCAGCAATGGCAGGCACGCCTTACGCCTGAACGCGGTCAACCCGCCGTAACTCCGCCAGCAGAAACACCACCAGCACGCAGCACAGCAGGCCAAGCGACAATGGCAGTCCCTGATGTCCGGTCAGTTGCATCGCCAGCCCGGCCACGGGTGAGCCGACGATGCCGCCTACCCCCCATACGAACGCGAAGGCGGCATTGCCGGCGATCAAGGCTTGACCGGTGAAACGCTCGCCGAGCTGGATCAGCGACAGCGTGTAGATCCCGAACGAGACCCCGCCCCAGACGAAGAAGAGCGGCCAGACAAGCCACGTAGCGAAGAGCAACGGCAACAGCAAACAACCGGCCAGGCAAGCCAGGACACAGAACCGCATCATCGGCTTCGAGCCAAACCGTTCGGCGGCGCGCCCAAGCACGACCTGCAGCACGGCATTGCCGGCGATGAAACAGGTGATGAGCGAAGCGATGCGCTGCTCAGTGCTGCCGAGCGCGGCACCATAGACCGCGAACAGCGAAAGCAGGACTTGCTCGAAGGCGGCAGCCGTGAAGACTGCGAACAAGAGCAGCGGCGCCAGCGCGAAGAAGCCGCCGACCGAAACCGCTTCGCCCTCACGCGGCATGTCGGGCAGGCGCGGCGCGACGGCAAGCACGATCAGGCCGCAGACAAGGAAGGCCGCGCTGCCGATGATGAAGGGTGGCCATCCTTGCGTGCCGACCAAGCCTAGCGACAGCGGGCCGAGGCCAAAGCCGGCGGAAACGATGGAGGAGTATAGGCCCATGATGCGGCCTCGGCGTGCGGCGGGTGTGATCGAGACCAGCCAGGTTTCACTGATCACGTAAAGCGGATTGGCAAAGAAGCCGAGCAGGAAGCGCAACGGCATCCAGGCCCATACATCCTGCGTCCAGGCAATCGCGATCAGGACGGTTGCTGCCAGGATCGAACACACAACCGCAAAGCGCGCCGCGCCCACCCGCCGGACCAGCGCCGGCGTGAAGAGCGACGATACAATGAAACCCAGAGGCGTCATCGCGGCCGAGAGGCCGATAAGGCCCGGTGTCGTCCCTTGCCGTTCCAGGATGAAGCTGAGCAGCGGATAGGTCAGCCCCTGTGCTACGGCGAACACCGTAACTGTCGCGATGATGCCGGCCATCGCGGCCCATGCGATGTGGTTCTCCGGCGGTGACGTCGCGTCTTCGGCGCTCATGCCGACTTCGAAGCAGGATCGGCACGTTCCGGCAAGTGCAAATGCCGGCAAAACGCCGCGGTACGCCCAAACAGGCGGGCGGGTCTTATCCGCGACATCAGCTCACACTTGCCAGAAGCGTTTGACGATTTCGGCCTCGACCTGGCGTCTGGTCAGACCGATATCGTCGATCAGGTGCGGATTGGCCTCCGCCATCTGCTTGAGGTCCCAGCGAAAGCGTATCCGCTCGCGCCAGGCCGCGATCATGCCCCGCGGGCCCGTCGGACGCCGGCCCGATGACACCGCCTTTTCCGGCAAGGCTGCACGAGCAGAAGCAAGGGTATCGTTCATGGCAACCTCCATTCGGTTTGAGGGGCGACAGCCCTCGGCTCGAAAGAGGTTGAATTCTGCCGCATGCGGACGGCGCCGTAATTAAGCGCAGCCAAATAGTTCTCAAAAGTTCCAAGCCGGCTAGAGCACCTCGCCGTTTCATGGAAACGGCGAGGTGCTCAACTCTTTGTTTTGACGCCATACGTCCGTGAAGCGCTCCGCGCTTTCCCGTGGGAAAACCGCCTTCACACCTTTCCTGGAATTGCTCTATAGATGCGCGTTATGCAGGGATCGCGCTTTGCCTTTGGTCCGTTCGTGCTCGATCCGGGTGCGGGAACGCTCCTTCGGGACCAAGTTCCCGTCGCCGCCGGCCACCGCGGACTGCAGCTGCTGGCGGCGCTCGTCGCCCGGCCCGGCGAGATCGTGGCCAAGGCCGAGTTGATGGATGCGGCATGGCCAGGCACCGCCGTTGAGGAAGGCAACCTCACCGTCCAGATTGCGCAATTGCGCAAGCTGCTGGGTCCGACCACGAACGGCGGAGAATGGATATCGACCGTTCCGCGCGTCGGCTATCGCTTCGCCGGCGCCATCGAACAGCTCGGCGACGAGAAGCGACAGGCTTTGCCGCTGCCCGCCAAACCGTCGATAGCCGTGCTGCCCTTTGCCAATTTCAGCAACGACCCCGAGCAGGAAGCCTTCGCCGACGGGTTGACCGAAGACCTGATCACCGACCTGTCGAGGATCGGCGGCCTGTTCGTCATCGCGCGCAACTCGACCTTTGCCTACAAGGGCAAGGCGGTGGATGTGCGCGAGGTCGCCAGAGAACTTGGCGTGCGCTATCTCTTGGAGGGCAGCGCCAGACGCGCCGCCGGGCGCGTGCGCATCAACGCCCAGCTGGTCGACGCGCTGAGCGGCGAGCATTTGTGGGCAGACCGCTTCGATCGCGGCCTGGAAGATATCTTTGCCGTTCAGGACGAGGTGACGGCCAAGATCGTCGAGGCGCTGCTTGGCCGGCTGCGCGCGCCGCTGCCGCGCAACCGGCCCCGAAATCTCGAGGCCTACGATCTGTGCGTGCGAGCCCGCAACCTGATCGACGTCTCGCCGGAGACGGCGCGCGAAGCGCATCTGTTGCTGACGCGCGCGCTTGCGCTCGATCCGGACTATGCCGAAGCCTATCGCTGGCTTGCCATGAACCACTGGATGGGATGGGTGCATTGGGGAGAGCCCATTGAGCCTGCCCGCGGCCTTGCCCTGGAACTGGCGCGCAAGGCTGTGGCGATCGATCCCAACGATGCCGGCTGCCACTGGGTGCTTGCTAACCTGCTTGCCTATGAGCGCAGATTCGACGAAGCGGATGTGGGATTTGCCAAGGCGTTCGAGCTCGACCCGAACGAGGCCGATGCCTGGGCGACATTGTCCGACATCGCGGTCCTGGCCGGGCGCGTCGAGGAGGGCCTCGACTATATCAGCAAGGCGTTCCGGCTGAACCCGTTTCCGGCAAGCTGGTACTATCTGACGCTCGGCCAGGCGCAATATGCGGCGCGCGACTATGAAGCCGCCGTCGAGACGACGCGCCGGGACGAGACGTATCGGACAAGCTCGCGCCGTTTCCTTGCGGCAAGCCTTGCGCAACTCGGCCGGATCGACGAGGCGCGCGCCGAGGTCGACCTGTTCCTTGTCGCAAACCCACATTTCACCACCCGCCACTGGGTCGAGACGGAGCCGTTCCGCGACACTGCCACGCTCGACCATTTCGTCGATGGCTTCCGAAAGGCCGGACTTCCGGAGTGACGGACCGGCGTGCTCGATCGATGCAGGCACCGTCGGTTGCGGCTCAACTGCCAATGTTTGCAAGTCGCGAGGCCGCTGACCGATCTTGCTTCCGCGAGCAGTCATCCAACAGCGATTGCAGCGAAGCGGCGCGCGAAACCTCTGTCACGGTGAAGCCGGCTGGAACGGCCACGATCGATCCGGCCACGGGTGAGCGCTGGGTGGCGGCGGGCGACTACCTGTTGCGCTCTCGTCTGCAATGCCGGCATCGCGGTCGCCGTGGGCAATGATCGGCTTGCCTCGTTGAGCTTTCAGCGACGCGCTCCGACAACTCGCGATGATTTTTCTAGATGCCGGATGATTTTTCTAGATGCCGTTTGTCGAAGCACGATCTTTTCCGAAAGCCGGTTCCCACTTTTCGGGATCATGCTCTAGCGGCTGTCTGTTTCTTGTTGCTCGCGTGATCGGAAGTCACCCGCACAACCTGATTATCTGAGCGCCCTTTAGCTTTCCTTGTTTGAGGCCGGCGGCGGGAGTAATAGTCGCCACGGAATTGCGAGGAGGAAAAGATGACGCTGAACTTCGACCCGAAGGCGAAGGCCACGGCGTTGTACCATGGCGAATTCCGACCGATGTTCATTGGCGGCAAGTGGGTCGCGGCGCAGTCCGGCCAGGGCATGCAGGCACTCAATCCGGCAACAGGCGAGGTGCTGGCGACAGTGCCGCGCGGCGGGGCTGCCGATATCGACTCGGCGGTGGCCGCCGCGCGCGCGGCCTTCGAAGGCCCATGGTCCAAATTCTCGCCCTACGAGCGGCAGTGCGTGCTGCTCAGGATCGCCGATCTGTTCGAGACGCATTGGGAAGAGCTCAGCGTTTCCGACACGCTCGATATGGGACTGCCGATCACGCGCACGCTCGCCAACCGGCGCCGCGTCATCGGCATGCTGCGCTTCTATGCCGGCATGGCGACGGCGCTGCATGGCGAGACGATCGACAATTCGATTCCCGGCGAGATCGTCACCTTCACCCGGCGCGAGCCGGTGGGCGTCGTTGGTGCGATCATTCCCTGGAACGCGCCGACCGCCGCCTCGATCTGGAAGATCGCGCCGGCGCTGGCGACAGGCTGCACCATCGTGCTGAAACCGTCCGAGGATGCGTCGCTGACGCCGCTGCTGATCGCGCAACTGATGCAGGAAGCCGGCGTGCCCGACGGCGTCGTCAACGTCGTCACCGGCACCGGGGCCGAAGCCGGTGCGCGGCTCGCCGAACATCCAGACGTCAACAAGATCGTTTTCACCGGATCGACGCTGACCGGCCAGGCCATCGCGCGGGCAGCCGTGGCCAACCTCAAACGCGTTTCACTGGAGCTCGGCGGCAAGTCGCCGATCATCGTCTGCCGCGACGCCGACATCGACAAGGCTGTTCCGATCGCGGCGATGGCGGTGTTCGTGCATTCGGGCCAGATCTGCATTGCCGGCTCGCGGCTGTTCGTGGCGCGCGAAATCCATGACGAGTTCGTCCGCCGGCTCGCCGATTTCGCCGGCAGACTGCGGATCGGCCATGGCATCGAGGCAGAGACGGAAATCGGACCGCTCATCAATGCCAGGCAGGCAGGCAAGGTGGAGGGCTATATCAGGGCCGGCAGCGACGAAGGCGCCGAACTGGTCGCCGGTGGCTCGCGGCTGACCGGCGAGCTCTACGATGGCGGCAACTTCATTGCGCCGACGGTCTTCGGCGCCGTGTCGGACCAGATGACCATCGCGCGCGAGGAGATTTTCGGCCCGGTCATTTCGGCGATGCCCTTCGACACGCTCGACGAAGCGGTGGCGCGTGCCAATGCGACGCCCTATGGCCTGGCCGCCGGCATCTTCACCACGCATCTGGGCACCGCGCACAAGCTTGCGCGCCGGGTCAAGGCCGGCTCGGTCTGGGTCAACATGTACCATGCCATCGACCCGGCGGTGCCGTTCGGCGGCATGAAGATCTCGGGTTATGGCCGCGAGGNCATCTGCACGAGTATCTGGAGACCAAGTCGGTCTGGATCCAGACCGACTGATATTCGCGCGGCGTACTCTGCGAAATCACGATGAAACCACAACGGCCAGGACGGCGGCGCAGTCACCGGCTTTGACCAGGCCGGGGAAATGCCGCGCGGCCAGAATGCCGGACATTTTTGCCCGGATTTCCTGCGGAGCGATGCCGGTGCGGCCGGTGGAATGGATGCGCCCCAGCACCGAGCCTTCTTTCACAGGCTCGCCGAGATCGACCATGGTTTCGATCATGCCGTCGTCCTCGGCGAAGGAGAAGCAATCGCCCGACGGCATGTCGAGCCACTGCGTCGGGCTCTTCTCTACTGCACCGGCGACAATGCCGGCATGACGCAGCACATTGCTGATGCCGCGCCGCGCAATCCGCACCGTCTGTGCGCGCGAGGTGCCGCCGCCGCCAAGCTCGGTGCTGACGAAGACCTTGCCCATTTCCTCCGCCGCCGTGTCGTACATGCCGACGGAGTCGATCTCGATCATGCGCATGGAGAACGGAGCCGCGAATGCGGCGACCGCGTCGAAGGCTTTCTGCTCCAGTGCCTTGTCGGGCACCGTGTGCGCGGCACAGAAGGGCACGAAATCCAGCGTCCTGCCGCCGGAGTGGAAATCGAAGACGAGGTCGGCGCGCGGCAGCAGTTCGCGTTGAAAGTAGTCGGCGATCTTCTCGGTCACCGTGCCGTCGGGGCGGCCGGGAAAGCTGCGGTTCATATTGCCCTTGTCGATCGGCGACGTCCGCGTGCCGGCGCGGAAGGCCGGATAGTTCATCGCCGGCACAATGATCACCGTGCCGCTGACCTGTTTGGGATCGAGCGTGCGGGCAAGATCGTAGAGCGCCAGCGGCCCCTCATACTCGTCGCCATGGTTGCCGCCGGTGAGCAGCGCGGCCGGCCCCTTGCCGTTGCGGATGACGCAGATCGGGATCATCACCGAGCCCCAGGCCGAGTCGTCGCGGCTGTAGGGCAGGCGCAGGAAACCATGTTGCACGCCGTCCTTGTCGAAATCGACGGTCGGCGCGATCGGAGATGGGCGGAGGCTAGGCATCGGGCTCAATTCTTCACCACCAGTTTGCGCGGTACATTGGCGAGGCACTCTACACCGGTTTCGGTGATCAGGATGGATTCGGTGATTTCCAGTCCCATCGTCTCCAGCCACAGGCCGGTCATGAAATGGAAGGTCATGCCGGGCTTGAGTTCGGTGCGGTCGCCGGGGCGCAGGCTCATGGTGCGTTCGCCCCAATCCGGCGGATAGGATAGGCCGATGGAGTAGCCGGTGCGGTTGTCCTTGACGATGCCATATTTCTTCAACACGGCGAAAAAGGCGTTGGCGATGTCCTCGCAGGCATTGCCGGGCTTTGCCGCCGCCAGCCCCGCCTCCATGCCTTCCAGTGTCGCCTTCTCGGCATCGAGGAATTCCTGTGTCGGCTTGCCGAGAAAGACGGTGCGCGACAGCGGGCAATGGTAGCGGTTGTAGCAGCCGGCGATCTCGAAGAAGGTGCCCTCGCCCGACTTCATCGGCTGGTCGTCCCAGGTGAGATGCGGCGCCGAGGCGTCGGCGCCCGACGGCAGCAGCGGCACGATCGCCGGATAGTCGCCGCCGACGCCATCGACGCCGCGCGTGCCGGCATCGTAGATCTCGGCGACCAGATCGCATTTGCGCATGCCGACCTGGATCTTGTCGACGATGCGCTGGTGCATGGCTTCGACGATGCGGGCCGCCTTGCGCATATAGTCGATTTCAGTCGGGCTCTTCACCGCGCGCTGCCAATTGACCAGCGCTGTCGCGTCGACGAAGCGGGCGTTGGGCAGGTGCTTCTGCAACGCGGCGAAGGCGGCAGCCGAGAACCAGTAATTGTCCATCTCGACGCCGATGGTCAGCTTGCCCCAGCCGCGATCACTGAGCACTCTGGCCAAAAAATCCATCGGGTGGCGCTCGGTCGACTGCACGTAGTGGTCGGCATAGCCGACGATGTTGTCATGCGCGAGATAGGCGGTGCGCTTGGCGCCATTGGCATCCTGGCCGCGACCGTACCAGACCGGCTCGCCCGATGGTGGCACGATCACCGCCTGATGCACATAGAACGACCAGCCATCATAGCCGGTCAGCCAGGCCATGTTGGATGGGTCGCTGATAACAAGCAGATCGACGCCTTTCCCCTCCATGGCTTTTCGCGTCTTGGCGAGGCGATCCGCAAATTCGCCACGCGAGAATTTTAGGTTCGGCTGCATTGTTCTTGGTCCTCGTTTGTTGGGCCTGGAGCCTGTTTCAACTTTGTTGGAAACAGGCTCGTCGTTCTTGTTTGAACGTGATCTCTGGGAAAAACCGGGTTCCACTTCCGGATCACGCTTTGGCCAGCATCAGCTTTCAAAAATGGTTCCGGCATTGGCCGCCCGCGCCCGGTTGCGAGCGAGCGTGGCGATCGCCGTATCCTGCACGCCGGTGCCGGTGAGGTCGGCGATGGTGATGTCGCTGGGTGAGCGCCTTCCGTGCCGTTCGCCGGCGATGATCTGGCCGAGTTCGGTGACCGCGGCATCGGCTCCCATCACGCCCGATGCGATGGCGTGATGCAGTTCTCCCAGACGCCGTGTCTGCTTGGCGCTGTCGGCGACATAGAGATCGGCCATGCGCAGGATCGCCGGCGCGATCTCGTTCTTGTGTTCGGCATCCGAGCCCATGGCGGTGATGTGCTGCCCGGCAACGACAAAGCCGGCCTTGATCAGCGGCTCGGTCGAGGGCGTGGTGGTGACGATGATGTCGGCGCCGATGGTTGCTTTGGCTGCATCCGGCTCGGCGCGCACGAGAATGCCGAGCTTTTCGCGCAGCGCGCCTGCGGCCGTCTCCGCCTTGACCGCATCGCGCGCCCAGATACGTGCCTCGGCGATCGGCCGCACCAACATGAGCGCTTCGAGTTGCAGCCCGGCTTGCACGCCGGCGCCGAAGATTGCGGCGACGGACGAATCCGGCCGCGACAGATGCTTCGCCGCGACGGCGCCGGCAGCAGCGGTGCGGACATCTGTGAGATAGCCATTGTCCAGCAGCAGCGCCTCGACCACACCGGTTCTTGCCGAGAGCAACACCATCATGCCGCCCCCGCTGGGCAGACCGAGCTTCGGATTGTCGAAGAAGCCGGAGCTTATCTTAACGGCGAAACCGTCTATTCCAGGCACATAGGCCGACTTCACATCGACCTCGCCGCGCTGCTCGTGAATGTCCAACCGCAGGATCGGCGGCATCGCCACCGGCAATGTGGCGAGCGCGCGGAAAGCGTTTTCGACGCAGGCGGCCGCGTCGAGATCGAGCGGCACGATTGTGCGCAGTTCCTTCTCGGTGAGGATCGTCATCCGGCTCATGTGTCGCGCTCCATACTAGCGCGCACCACGAAGGATAGTGTTCCGTCACACCCCCCTCTGGCCTGCCGGCCATCTCCCCCGCAAGGGGGGAGATTGGACTGCACTCCTGCCTTCGCCAATCTCCAGCGCAGCAAGAATAGCGACCGCATCGAAGCTGCCGATCTCCCCCCTTGCGGGGGAGATGTCCGGCAGGACAGAGGGGGGTGGGCGGGAATTCGGCGTGGGAGAGTTTTCATGCCGCGCGCTCCGCGATTGCGTCACCGCAGACGATCTTGCGATGCGTGTTCATGTCGATATTGCGGCCCGAGAGAAGAACGACCACCGGCCCGGTCGCCCTGACCTTGCCGGCGAGTAGCGCAGCGATGCCGACCGCACTGGCGCCTTCGACGATCTCGCGCTCTTGTTCATAGGCATGGCGGATGCCGGCGGCGATCTCGTCCTCGCTGAGCAGGATGACGTCGTCGAGCAGATCGCGGCACATGGCGAAGGTCAGCCGGTTGTCGAGACCGATGCCGCCGCCGAGCGAATCCGCCAGTGTCGGCAACTCCTCGACCTCGACCGGACGGCCGGCATCGAGGCTGGCCTTCATCGCCGCGCCGCGCGCCATCGAAACGCCGATGATTTTTGTCCCGGGGCTGACGCCCTTGACGGCGGCGGCGATGCCCGAGGCGAGTCCACCACCGGAGAGCTGCACCAGGACGAGAGCGGCATCCGGGACCTGCTCGATCATCTCCAGTCCGAGCGTGCCTTGCCCGGCGACGATGGCGGGATGGTCGAAGGGCGGCAACATCACCAGCCCCTCTTGCGCCACCAGCCGCTCGACCTCCTGCTGCGCCTCGTCCTGGCTGTTGCCGATGATGCGGACATCCGCGCCAAGCCGACGGATTTCGTCGAGCTTGTTGCCCGGCACCAGCCGCGACATGCAGATCACCGCACGCATGCCTTCCAGCTTCGCGGCATGGGCCAGCGCACGGCCATGATTGCCGGTCGAGGCCGCGACCACGCCGCGCGCCTTCTCCTCGGCGCTCAGCGAAGCAACGGCATTCGAGGCGCCGCGCAGCTTGAAGCTCCCGGTGGTCTGACGGTGTTCAAGCTTGAGGTGGACGGGGACGCCCAGTCGTTCGGAAAGGCTGTGAGATAACCCTGTCGGCGTGCGTTCGATTTTGCCGGCAATTCGCTCCCGGGCGGCACGAATATCGTTAAGGGTGACTGTCGTCATGATCGTCAATCGCGCGGCAAAGGCAGCGTCATCAGACGGCCGAATTCGGGATGCGACGTCCCGTCGACACACAACCGCAAACAATTCCAGGCGCTGGCCTGATTGCTGGTGACGACCGGGCGGTCGATCGCCTGTTCCATGCCGGGAACCGCGAGCGCTCCGCGCAATGCGGTGCAGGACACGAACAGTGCATCGGCCTGCGCATGCGTCGCCTCACGAGCTAGGTCGACGATCGCTGCCGGCGCAATGCGCGCCATCTCGCGATCGTCCTCGAAGCCGAGGCAGGTGAAGCTGACGATCTCAAAGCCGCGCTCGCCGAAATACGTCGCCATCGGCCTGGAGGTTTCGACGGTGTAAGGGGTGAGGATGCTGATCTTCTTGGCACCCAGCGCCTTCAGCCCGCGGACGCCTGCCATGGGCGGCGTGACCACAGGAACACCCGGCTTGGCAGACTGGATCGCCGCCTCGATCTCGGCGTCGCCAATCACCACCGAGGCCGAGGTGCAGGAGTAGCAGATCGCGTCGAGCGGCTCGTCTGGCAGGATCAGCGCGGCGCCCGCCGCCAGCTCCGGCTGCATCTTGCGAAGGTTTTCCGGCGTCGTCGGATTCTTGTAGGGAATGCGCGCGACATAGACGCCGATGCGCTCGCTCGCCACCATGCGGCGGAAATCCGGTTCGCTGGTGTGGTCGGTGGCAAGGATGATCAGGCCGACGCGCTTTTCCAGCGGGCGCGCATCGAGCGCCGGCCTTGTCGGCATCAGCCTGATTTCGGGCAGCGGTTTCATCTTGAGAATTACCTTTCGATCTTGCCGTAGCGATGTTCCAGCCAGCGCAGCAGCACGACCGAGAAGAGGCTGATGACGAGGAAGAAAGCGCCGACCAGCGTGATCGGCTCAATGTAGCGATAGTAGGTGTTGGCGACGCTCTTTGCCTGGTTCATCAGCTCCAGCACGGTGATTGCCGATAGCAGCGGTGTCTCCTTGAACATCGCGATGAAATAATTGGCCAGCGCCGGGATCATCGGTGGGATCGCTTGCGGAATGATGATGTTGGTCCAGGTCTGCGTGGCGCTCAGATTGCAGGCCTTGGCCGCCTCCCACTGGCCGCGCGGCACGTTGTCGATGCCGGCGCGATAGACTTCCGCCGTGTAGGTGCCGTAGTGCAGGCCGAGCCCGATGACGCCGGCGACCAGCGGCGGCAAAAGGATGCCGAAATCCGGCAGGACATAGAAGATGAAATAAAGTTGCACCAGAAGTGGCGTGCCGCGGATNCGAGCCCGATGACGCCGGCGACCAGCGGCGGCAACAGGATGCCGAAATCCGGCAGGACATAGAAGATGAAATAAAGTTGCACCAGAAGTGGCGTGCCGCGGATGAATTCGGCCGCCCAACCAACGGTGCGCGACAGGACCTTGTTGGGCGAGCGTCGCGCCAGCGCGATGCCCAGACCCACGACAGCGGCCAGCACGGAGCCGAGCAGCGTTGCCAGGATGGTGATCTTCACGCCCTGGATCAGCGTCGGCAGGATCTCCCAGACGAAGTTCCAGTCCCAATCCATCAGACGCGCACCCCGTCGAGGCCGCGCGCCATGCGGCGTTCCAATGAACGCACGCCCCAGGAGATGATCAGCGCCAGGGCGAAATAGATGATCAGGATGGTGGTGAACGGCGCCAGCGTGTTGCCGGTCTGCGAGCGCACGACCTGCGCCTGAAAGGTGAGATCGGCGAGCGAGATCAGCGACACCACGGAGGTCGCCTTGAGCAGCTCGATGGCGTTGTTGCCGAAGGTCGGCAGCATGACCAGCAGCGCCTGCGGCAGGATGACATGGCGCATGCCTTGCCAGCGGCCGAGGTTGAGCGCGATGCAGGCTTCATATTGTTCGCGGCCGACCGACTGGATGGCGCCGCGTACCACCTCGGCCGCATAGGCGCCGACATTGAGGCCCAGCGCCAGCACACCCGCCTGCAGCGGGGTCAGTTCGAGGCCGATCAACGGCAACACGAAATAGGCAAAAAACAGCTGCACGAAGATCGAGGTGCCGCGGAAGAATTCTATATAGGCGGTGGCCAGCCAGCGCAGCGCAAAGAAGCGCGACACGCGGCCCATGCCGGCGAGGAAGGCCATGATCAGGGCGAGCACCGACCCCATCAGCGTCAGCTCGATGGTGACAAGCGCTCCCTGCAATATCAGGCCGAGGTAGCCGGACCACTGGGTCATTCGGGTTCCAACGTTGGCGGTTAGCTTCCTTCTCCCCGTTCACGGAGAGAAGATGCCAGTCCACCCTCCGAAGCTGCAGCGCAGCTGCTGCGGAGGACGGGCAGGCAGATGAGGGGCAGCGCTAAATTCTCAGAACCTGGCGCCGCCCCTCATCCGGCCCTTCGGGCCACCTTCTCCCCGTGAACAGGGAGAAGGCAAAAACGGCGCTATTTCGCCGCGCAGAGCTTGTCCCGCGTGGTCGACATCGCGGCTGCGGCCGAGAAGCCGTAGGGCTCGATGATCTTGGCGAACTCGCCGGATTTCTTCAGCTTGGCGAGCTCGACATCGAAGGCATCGCGCAGGGCCTCCTCGCCTTTCTTGAAGGCGGCGCCGTCGCAATAGACCGGCGCGCCGACCACTGGGGCGATGACTTCGAGGTTCGGATCGTTGGCTTTCTTGACGAGGTCGTTGATCGACAGGACGGGAAGCGAATAGGCATCGATGCGACCGTCCTGCAGCATCTTCAGGCCGCTCTGGCCGTCCGGCACGACGATGACGCGCTCGCGCGGCACGCCGGCGTTGAGCGCCAGCTTCTCCTCGGTGCCGCCACCGGGCGCGCCAATGGTGGCTGACGTGTCCTTGGCGACGTCCTCGTAGCTCTTGAAGCCCTTCGGATTGCCCTTCTTGACCAACATCGCCTCGGCGTCGCACAGCACCGGCTCGGAATAGACGACCGCCGCGCAACGCTCCGGCTTCATGAACAGGCCGGCGGTGACGACGTCGAAGCGGCCGGCCTGCAGGCCGGGGATCATCGCGCCATATTCGGAGATCGAAGCGACGATGTCGGCAACACCGAGACGCTTGAAGACCTCGCGCGCCACGTCGGGCGCCGCACCCGAAACCTTGCCGTCGGCAGCGACCGCAGTATAGGGCGGCTCGTTGGCGATGGCGACGCGGGCAAAGCCCTGTGCCTTCAATTGCTCGAGCTTGCTGTCATCGGCCGAACCGGTGCTCGACGCGGCGAGCACCGCCGTCAGTGCGAGACCGGCGACGCCGGCCAGAATGCCAAGTTTCTTCATTGTTCCCAACTCCTTGTTGTCTTCTTGGTTTTGTCTGGGGCGGTCTTCCGCCCCGCAAAGCGGTCAGACACGATGTCCGGCCGCGATGATCTTCTTCAGGAAGCCTTGCGTGCGCTCCTGCTTTGGATGGCGGAAAATCTCGTCTGGTTTGCCCTCTTCGACGATCTTGCCGCGGTCGAAGAACAGCACGCGGTCGGCGAAGTCGTGGGCAAAGCCCATCTCGTGGGTGACCAGCAGCATGGTCATGTCGGTCTCTGCGGCGAGCTTGCGCATGACATTCATCACCTCCTCGACCAGCTCCGGATCGAGGGCCGACGTCACCTCGTCGAACAGCATGATCTTCGGCGACAATGCCAGCGCACGGGCAATCGCCACGCGCTGCTTCTGGCCGCCGGACAGCTGCGCCGGCATCGACTTCGCCTTGTCGGCCATGCCGACCATGTCGAGCAGTTCCATGGCCCGCTTTTCAGCGGCGGCGCGAGGCGTGCCCTTGGTCAGCATCGGCGCCAGCGTGACGTTATCCATGACACATTTGTGCGGAAACAGATTGAACAGCTGGAAGACCATGCCGATCTTCTGCCGCATCTTGGTCAGGTGCCGCTCGTCGGCGGGCAGCAGCTGGCCGTTGCGCTCCATGTGGTAGAGCTGCTCGCCATCGATCTGGATATGGCCGCCGTCGATCTTCTCCAGCGTCATCAG
This sequence comes from Mesorhizobium sp. LSJC285A00, assembly GCF_000503155.1. Taxonomy (NCBI): domain Bacteria; kingdom Pseudomonadati; phylum Pseudomonadota; class Alphaproteobacteria; order Hyphomicrobiales; family Phyllobacteriaceae; genus Mesorhizobium; species Mesorhizobium sp. LSJC285A00. The sequence continues at coordinate 167,351 of NZ_AYVK01000002.1, read as the reverse complement.
GATGCGCAGAATCGTCGTCTTGCCCGAGCCGGACGGGCCGATCAGCGCCAGCTTCTCGCCGGGCATGACCTGCATCGACAGGCCGTCCAGCACCTTGAACGAGCCGAAGCTCTTCGAAATGGCGTCGACCTTGATGATGGGTGTGGACAAATGAATTTCCCCTGCTGGAGAAGCCTGTGCCCTTAACGATGGGGAACGCGCCAAATCATGTCAATTGGGAAAATAAAATCATGACAATATTTCCGGCGCTGCATGATTTCAGGGCAATTTCCGCTCAGATAGCGAGCAGCAGATGCTCCGGATCGCCAAGCAGCAGCTTGGTGACAACGCCTAAGCCGGCGCGCAGTTCCCCCTCGGTGGTCGAGCCTAGCGAGATGCGCACCGCCGGGTGCCAAGGCGTATCCGAAATGCGAAAAGAGGTGCCGGGCGCTATTGCCACGCCTTGCAAACGGGCTTGGGCGACAAAACTCTCCTCGGCGCGGTCGGGTGGCAGCTGCAGCCAGACATGCAGCCCGTCGCGCCTGGCGCGGTAGTCGACCCCGGCCAGCACCTCGGCGGCGATATCCTGGCGGCGGCGTAAGGCCGTGCGCTGCCAGCGGACGAGTTCCATCGCGGTGCCGTCGGTCACCCATTTGGTGGCGATCTCGGCCACCAGCGGCGTCGCCATCCAGTTCGACACTAGATGCCGGTTGGCCACCGCCGCGACGTAGCGATCCGGCGCTGCGAGATAGCCGATGCGCAGGCCAGGTACGGTGATCTTGGTGAAGGACGTGACGTAGAGCGTGCGCTCCGGTGCAAAGGCCGCGACAGGCGGCGGCCGGTCCTCCACCAAGGGACCCAGCACATCGTTCTCGATGATGGCGATGTCGTGCTTGCGCGCGACCGCGGCGATCTCTTCGCGCCGTCTGGCGTCCATCAGCGTCGCCGTCGGGTTGATCACCGAGGGCTGCACGAATACCGCGCGAATGTCGGTGAGCCGGCAGGCCTCGTCCAGCGCCTCGGGGATCAAGCCATTGCCGTCGATCGGCAGCCCTTCGAGGTTGAAGCCGAGATAGCGCGCCAGCGGCACCAGCGTGTGGTGGCCGATAGCCTCGGTGGCGACAGTCGATCCCGGCGGCGCAACGCTCATCAGCGCCACGGTCATCCCGGCGGTCGCGCCATTGGTCAGGCTGATATTCTGTGCGGAGGTGTCGAGCCCACACAGTTTCAGCCATTCGACAGCCACCGCGCGGTGACGCGGGAACACCATGTTGGGCCGGAACGACAACGCAGAACTGGATGGCAGGTTTTCGGCCAGCCAGCCCAGCGCCTGCTTCAGTCGCTCCAAATGCATCGGCTCGCAGACCGGCTTCAGGATTGACAGATCGATGACCTCGCCGAGGCGCTCCGGCAGATAGGGCGGCTCCGGGTCGCGGCGCTGCGTCTGGACAAAGCTGCCACGGCCGATCTCGCCCGAAATCAGGCCGCGCCGGATCAGTTCTTCGTAGGCGCGGCTGACCGTCTGCACCGACAGTTTCAGATCGTCTGCCAGCCTTCGATGCGTTGGAAGCCGCGCGCCGTTGGCCAGCCGCCCGTCATGAATGGCGCGCGCGAACTGGTCGGCCAGCGATTGATAGGCTGGCCGGCGGAGGAGCGTGGGGTCGGGTTGCCATAATGTCATGACTTATTAGAGATCGAAATCAGTGCAATTGACAATCGAAATAATGCGCCGTCATGGTGATGCCGACAAAAAAGCGGACGCCGATGACATCAGCGAAACTCGACGCGATCGACCTCAGGATACTCGACGTCATCCAGCGCGAAGGGCGCATCACCAAGCTGGCGCTGGCCGAACAGGTCGGGCTTTCGCCGACGCCGTGCTGGATGCGGTTGCGCAAGCTGGAGAAGGCCGGCATCGTCTCGGGCTATCACGCAAGGATCGCCATGCGCGTCGTGGCGCCGGTCGCCACCGTGCTTATCGAGGTGACGCTGGCCAGCCATCGCCAGGCCGATTTCGACCGCTTCGAACGCGTCATCCGCGACATCCCCGAAATCGTCGCCTGCTGGTCGGTCGGTGGCGGCGTCGACTATGTCTTGAAGGTGATGGCGCGCGACATCGACGCCTATCAGCGGCTGGTCGACGGCTTGCTTGAGCGCGAGATCGGCATCGACCGCTACTTCACCTACATCGTCACCAAGACGGTGAAGGACGAAATCGTGCTACCGATAGCCGACCTGTTGCCGGCGTCGGCATAAGCCCGGAGAGAATGTCTGTCGGGACGGCACAATAGAGAGATTCTCTCTCCTTCAGGGCGTCGAAACAGTCTCTCTGTCTGCATGTGACGGATAGTCTTCCCGCATCGTCCGATCCGGGAGGCCTCGACCATGTCCGCGCATTTTGCCCGCTCGCATCGCCATGAGGCACTCGACCGCCTCTCCGACCGCCGGCTGCTGCGCGAGCTTGCCTATGTCGATGGGCATTGGACCGCGAGCGAAGCGGCCGAAAGCTTTGAAGTCACCGATCCGGCCACAGGCGCGACGGTCGCGTTTGTCGCCGCGCTCGATGCGCAGCAAACGACAAGGGCAATCGGTGCCGCCGCGCGTGCCTTCCCGGCTTGGCGGTCACTGCTGCCGCAGGAGCGGTCGAGAATTCTGCGAAAATGGTTCGAGCTGATTATCGCGGCGAAAGACGACCTCGCTCGGCTGATGACTTTGGAACAGGGCAAGCCGCTGCAGGAATCGCTCGGCGAAATCGACTACGCCGCCTCCTTCGTCGAGTGGTATGCCGAAGAGGCAAAGCGCCTCAACGCCGAGAGCGTCACCAGCCATCTGCCCAAAGCGGAAATGATGGTGCGACGCGAGCCGCTCGGCGTCGTCGGCGTCGTCACGCCCTGGAATTTTCCGGCGGCGATGCTGACCCGCAAGGCGGCGGCCGCACTCGCCGCCGGCTGCACCATCGTCGCACACCCGTCCTCGGAGACGCCGCTGTCGGCGCTGGCGCTGGCTGAACTCGGCGAGCGCGCCGGCCTGCCCGCCGGTGTCTTCAACGTCATCACCGGCAAGGCAGCGACGATCGTCGGGCGCATGTGCGAAGACCCGCGCGTCCGCGCCATGAGTTTTACCGGCTCGACGGAGATCGGCCGGTTGATCGCCGCACAGTGTGCTCCGACGATGAAACGATTGGTGATGGAGCTTGGCGGCCACGCGCCGCTGATCGTCTTTGCCGACGCCAATGTCGACAACGCCGTGAGCATTGCCATCGATGCCAAGTTTGCAACGTCAGGCCAGGACTGCCTTGCCGCCAACCGCATCTATGTCCAGCGCCCGATCTACGATCGCTTCTGCGCCGCCTTTGCCGAGCGCATCGAGGCGCTGCGGACCGGCAATGGGCTTGTCGACAAGATCGATATCGGACCGCTGATGCATGAGCGCGCCGTGACCAAGGTCGAGGAACAGGTCGCCGATGCCGTCGCCCATGGCGCGCGCTGCCTCACCGGCGGCAAGCGGCATCAGGCCGGGCCGCTGTTCTACCAGCCGACGTTGCTGGCCGATGTCAGCGACGAAGCGCTGATCATGCGCGAGGAGACCTTTGGGCCGGTCGCCGCCGTCACGCCGTTCGACAGTGAGGACGAGGTGACCGCCCGTGCCAACGCCACAGAATATGGCCTCGTCGCCTATGTCGTTACCGAGAATGGCGCCCGCCAGCAACGCATGGGCCGCGCGCTCGACTACGGCATGGTCGCCATCAACCGCGTCAAGATCACCGGAGCGCCGATCCCCTTCGGCGGCGTCAAGCAATCCGGCATCGGCCGCGAAGGCTCGCGCCACGGGCTCGAAGCTTTCACCGATCTGAAGTACCTCTGTCTGGACGTCACATAGTCCGTCCGGCCATCTCTCAAGGAGTAAAAAAAATGCTCGACCAGTCCAACGAACTCAACGCCTGGGATCGCGACCATTTCTTCCATCCTTCGACCCATATGGGCACGCATGCGCGGGGTGAATCGCCGACCCGCATCATGGCCGGCGGCGAGGGCGTCACCGTCTGGGACAACAATGGCAGGAAGAGCATCGACGCCTTCGCCGGGCTCTATTGCGTCAATGTCGGCTATGGCCGCCAGAAGATCGCTGACGCCATCGCCACCCAGGCGAAGAACCTCGCCTACTACCACGCCTATGTCGGCCACGGCACCGAGGCGTCGATCACGCTGGCCAAGATGATCATCGACCGCGCGCCGAAGGGCATGTCGAGGGTCTATTTCGGCCTCTCCGGTTCCGACGCTAACGAAACCAACATCAAGCTGATCTGGTACTACAACAATGTGCTGGGCCGGCCGGAGAAGAAGAAGATCATCTCGCGCTGGCGCGGCTATCACGGCTCGGGCGTGATGACGGGATCACTGACCGGGCTCGACCTGTTCCACAATGCCTTCGACCTGCCGCGCGCACCGGTCCTGCACACCGAGGCGCCCTATTATTTCCGCCGCGCCGACCGCTCGATGAGCGAGGAGCAGTTCTCGCAGCATTGCGCCGACAGACTGGAAGAGATGATCCTGGCTGAAGGTCCCGAAACCGTCGCCGCTTTCATCGGCGAGCCGATTCTCGGCACTGGCGGCATCGTGCCGCCGCCGGCCGGCTACTGGGAGAAAATCCAGGCGGTGCTGAAGAAATATGACGTGCTGCTGGTCGCCGACGAGGTGGTGACGGGCTTCGGCCGTCTGGGCACCATGTTCGGCTCCGACCATTACGGCATCAAGCCAGACCTCATCACCATCGCCAAGGGGCTGACCTCGGCCTACGCGCCGCTGTCGGGCGTCATCGTTGCCGACAAGATGTGGCAGGTGCTGGTGCAGGGCTCCGACAAGCTTGGTTCGCTCGGCCATGGCTGGACCTATGCCGCGCATCCGATCTGCGTCGCCGCAGGTGTCGCCAATCTCGAACTGATCGACGAACTGGACCTGGTGACGAACGCCGGTGAGACCGGCGCTTATTTCCGCGCCGAACTGACCAAGGCTGTCGGCGGGCACAGACACGTCGGCGACGTGCGCGGCGATGGCATGCTGGCGGCGGTCGAATTTGTCGCCGACAAGGACGACCGGGTGTTCTTCGACGCCTCGCTCAAGATCGGGCCGCAAGTGGCGATAGCACTTGCCGCCAGCGGCGTCATCGGCCGCGCCATGCCGCAGGGCGACATACTAGGCTTCGCGCCGCCGCTCTGCCTGACGCGTGAGGAAGCCGACATCGTCGTTTCGAAAACCGCCGATGCCGTCAACAGCGTGTTTTCCAATCTCTGAGATCGACCATGAATGCCATGACCAAGACCCTCCCCGCCACCATGGCCGCCGTGCTGCTCACCGGGCATGGCGGACCGGAAAAGCTCGTCTATCGCAGCGATGTGAAAGTGCCTGTGCCTGCCGCCGGCGAGGTGCTGGTCAAGGTCAGTGCTTGCGGTATGAACAACACCGATGTCTGGGTACGCCAGGGCGCCTATGGCACGGAGGAGGACGCTGCCGCCGTGTCGACGTGGCGGCGGCAAGGCAACACGCTTACCTTCCCGCGCATCCAGGGCACCGACACGGTCGGCACCATCGCTGCCGTCGGCGAAGGCGTTTCCCCGGGCCGTATCGGCGAGCGGGTAATGGTCGATTTTTCGATCTACAACCGCGACGACGATTCCCTCGCCGACATCGACTATATGGGCCACGGTCGCGACGGCGGGTACGCCGAGTACCAGACGGTGCCGGGCGAGAATGCGCATGTCGTCGATACTGACATGAGCGACGTCGAACTCGCCACCTTCTGCTGCGCCTACCTCACCGGCGAACAGATGTTGGAGCGCGCCGGGCTGCAAGCCGGCGAACGCGTGCTGGTCACCGGCGCCTCGGGCGGCGTCGGTTCCGGCATCGTGCAGCTGGCGCGGGCGCGCGGCGCCATTCCCTACGCCGTCGTCGGCAAGGGCAAGGAGCAGGCGGTGCGCGACATCGGCGCCGAAGCGGTCATTACCCGGGGCGTTGCCGATCTTCCCGCCGCCGTGAATGAAGCCACTGGCGGCCAGCCGATCGATGTGGTCGCCGATCTCGTCGGCGGCGCGATCTTCAACGACCTGCTGCGCATCCTGCGACCTGAAGGCCGTTACACCACGGCAGGCGCCATCGCCGGCCCGGTCGTGCAGCTCGATCTCCGGACCATGTATCTCAAGCAGCTGCAACTGCATGGCTCAAGCCAGGGCACCCGCGCCGACTTCCGCCGCATCGTCGGTTATATCGAGGCGAAGAATATCCGACCGCTGGTCGGCGGCGTCTACAGGCTCTCCGATTTTCACAAGGCGCAGGCAGACTTCATCGCCAAGGACTTTGTCGGCAAGCTGGTGGTTGTGCCGGACGCCATGTGGAACATCCGGGCATAACGGCTCCCCAACGCTCCTACGTCAGAGCGCGTCGTAAACGGCATCAATCAATACCTTGCGGCGTGGATCGACGTCGTCGAAACCCAGCATGCGGTTGGTGACGTAGCCGAATCCGACGCCGGCGCCGGATCGGCAAAACCGAGGGCGCCGCCCCAGCCGCCATCGCAGCGACGCGCGGCTGGCATAGGCGGCGTCGTCGAGTTGAAAGCCGGCGGCGAATTGCCGGCGCTTGAGACATAGCGCGCATGAGGCGAACCGGAATCATCGCAACGAATGCAATCCACAGGCCGGCAACCAGACCCTGCATCTTGACAGACGAGGCGAAAGCCAAAAGAGTGAAACCGGTTTCACTGGAGACCACCGGTGCATTTCGACCTGTCCATTCTTCTGCCGCATCTGGGTTTTCTGGCGCGCGGCGCCGAACTCACGGCCGCGGCTTGCGCGCTGTCGCTGGTAGGAAGCGTCTTCATGGGCGCGTTGGTGGCGATCGCACGCACCTCCGCCTCGGCACTGCTTCGACGGATCGCCTTCGTCTATGTCGATCTCTTCCGCAATGTGCCGTTCATCGTCCAGCTGTTCTTCTTCTATTACGGCCTGCCCGAGCTCGGCATTTACATCGATGCCTTCACCACCGGCGTCGTGGCGCTTTCGATTGCCGGCGGCGCCTATGCCTCCGACATCATTCGCGCCGGCATCCTCGCCATCGACCAGGGCATCATCGACGCCGCTGAAGTGAGCGGCCTGTCCAGGCGCAAGATCTTCACCCGCATCGTGCTGCCGATTGCGCTGCGCACCTCCGTGCGACCGCTCGGATCCGTGCTCATCAACATGATCCTGACATCCTCGATCCTTTCGACCATCACGCTCAACGAGCTCACCGGCTCAGCCCAGATCGTGGTCTCGCAGACCTATCGGCCCTTCGAGGTCTATGTGGTGCTGCTTTGCGCCTACGCGGCCCTGACCTATCTGGTCTCGCTGGGCGTCACCCTGCTCCACCGCCATCTCAATCGGGACATGATGGAGGCGGTCGACTGATGCGGTTCAGCGACTTCACCTCCTACGACCTGATCCTGCTGGCGCAAGGTCTCGGCACCAACATCGCGCTGTTTCTCGTCACCTCTCTGATCGGACTGCTGATTGGCCTGAGCTGGGCGTTGGTGCGGTTCTACCGTGTGCCGGTTCTGGCCCAGGTCGTCACCTTCCTGTCGGAGCTGTTGAAGAACTCGCCGGTGTTGGTGCAGCTGTTCCTGGTGTTCTTCGGCCTGCCGGCGCTGTTGCATATAAGGGTGACGCCGGTCACCGCAGCGACCATCACTCTGTCGGCGAACACCGCGGCATTCGTCTATGTCATCGCGGTCTCGGCGATCGAGTCGATCGAACGCGAGCAGGTCGAGGCCGCGCGTGTCTTCGGCCTGACCCGGTGGCAGGTCCTGCGCCATATCGTTTCGCCCCAGGCTGCCGCCTTCGCGGTCGGCCCGCTCGTCGCGCTGCTGGTCAACCAGCTTCAGGTGACGTCGCTGATTTCTGTCATCGGCGTCGTCGACCTGACCAAGATTGGCCACATCCTCAACATGCGAACCTTGAAGCCGTTCGTGGTCTGGACCGTCGTCGGGCTGCTCTACTATGGCGCGGCAAAGCTGGTCGCCCTGCTTGGCGAGCGTCTTGAAAACCGCCTGCGGGCGCACAGCGCCTGGCGGGGGCTTTAACATGCTCAAGATCGAAAACGCGCACAAAGCGTTCGGCGAGGTCACTGTGCTGGACGGCGTCGACCTGACGATCGCGCCCGGCGAAGTGGTCTCGATCCTCGGGTCGTCGGGGTCCGGCAAGTCGACACTGATCCGTTGCATCAACGGCCTCGAAAAGCTGAAGTCGGGCCGCATCACGGTCGACGATTTCGATGTCAGCAAGCCGAAGGAGCTGGCCGAGGCGCGCAAGCGCTCAGGCACCGTCTTCCAGCTGTTCAACCTCTATCCGCATATGAGCGCGCTTCAGAACATTACGCTCGCCCCGATCGAGGTGCTGAAGATGCCGCGCCCTGAGGCCGAGGCGCTGGCGCGCCAGCTGCTCGAGTCCGTCGGCCTCGCCGATCGGGCCAACGCCTACCCGGCGCAGTTGTCGGGCGGGCAGCGCCAGCGTGTCGGCATCTGCCGGGCGCTCGCCATGCAGCCGCGCTATCTGCTGCTCGATGAAGTGACCAGCGCGCTCGACCCGGAAATGACTTCCGAGGTGCTGGCCATCCTGGCAAAGCTCGCCGCGCAAGGCACGACGATGCTGTTCGTCACCCACGAGATCGAATTCGCGCGCGAGATTTCCAACCGCATCGTCTTCCTCGACAAGGGCAGGCTGGTGGTCGATCTGCCAACGGATCGTTTCTTCGCCGCGGACGGCGGCCGGGCGCAGCCGCGGGTTGCGCAGTTTCTCTCCAAGATGCGCAAGGACTAGGAATGCTGCTGTTAGCCAACAACGAAGCATGGCCGGGATTCGAAACCTCGGTGCAAATGCTGCGCGATGGCGCCGTCAGCCTGGACGCGATGGTTGCCGGCATCGGCATGGTGGAGAAAGAGGTCAAGGTTCGCAGCGTCGGTTATGGCGGCTGGCCGAACATGCTGGGCGAGATGGAGTTCGACGCCGGCGTCATGGACGGCAATACAAGAGAGGTCGGTTCAGTCGGCGCCGTGCCAAGGACCTTGGCGGTCGCTGCCCTGGCGCAGCAGGTAATGAAGCGCCTGCCGCATGTGATGCTGACCGGCGAAGGGGCGCGGCGCTTTGCCAGCGAAATCGGTTTTGCCGAAGACGAAGTCTTGTTCGAGGACAGCAAGCGCGTCTGGTGGGAGCGGCTGCAACAGGAACTCACACCGCAACAGCTGGCGAAATTCCCCGATATCGATCTGGCGCCGCTCAGCCGTACTATCACCGATCCCGAGCGGGTCCGCGACACCACCGTCTTCCTGTCGGCGGATGCGCGGCGCGGCGTCCATGCCGCGAGTTCGACCTCGGGCTGGGCGTGGAAATATCCGGGCCGGCTCGGCGATTCTCCCATTCCCGGCGCAGGCTTTTACGCCGACAGCCGCTATGGCGCGGCGGCGTGCACCCATACCGGCGAGATGACGATGCGCTGCGCCACCGCACGGACCGTCGTGCTGGCCATGAAGCTTGGCCGATCCCTGTCGGATGCGGTCGCGCTGGCGGTCGAGGAACTGGCTGAACTCGACACCGGCTTCCTGGCCGGAGTGGTCATCCACGCCGTCGACGCCGAGCAGAACCACGAGGTGGTGAATTTCAGATGCGAGGGCGAGGTCCGCTACTGGCTCTGGAAGGATTCCATGCCCGCACCCGAATTGCGGGCAGCAAAACGTGTCACTAGAAAATAAGGAGAGGAACCATGAAAACCGTACTGCGTGCCTTCGCCGCGCTGGCCATCGTGGCCGGTTCGGCTTTTCCGGCCCTTGCCGGCATGATTGACGACATCCGCTCACGCGGCACCATTCGCATCGGCGTATCGCTCGGCGGCGAGCCGATCGGCTTTCGCGATGCACAAAACAACCCTGTCGGCTACGATGTCGATGTCGCGACGCTGCTGGCGCAAAAGCTCGGCGTGCCGGTCGAGTTCGTCGACGTCTCGGGCGATGCGCGTATTTCCATGCTGGTGTCGGGACAGATCGATGTCGCGGTCGCAAACACCTCGGCAACGCTCGAGCGGGCCAAGACCGTCAACTTCACCATCCCCTACAACCGGGCCGGGCTGCGCGTCATCGTCCAGAAGGATGCCGGGATAACCGACCTCAAGGGGCTCGCCGGCAAGAAGGTTGTCGTCGGCCGCGGCACCACGGGCGAAACCTTCCTCAAGGCAGCCGTGCCGGACGCAGAGCTCGTTTATGTCGACCAGTTCGCGCCCGACGGGGTTCTGCAGCTGCAACAGAAGCGCGTCGATGCGGCGATCGAGGATTCCTCACTGCTCGATTACCTCGCAACCAAGACACCGAGCCTGGTGACGCTGCCTGGCCTCTATTCCAACGATCCGATCGGCATCGCGGTCGCCAAGGGCGATCCCGAATTCGTCCGCTGGCTCGACATGTTCGTGTCCGACTTCATCCAGTCGGGCACCTACGAGGCGACCTACAAGAAGTGGTGGGGGCCGGGCTCCAACCCGCCGGCGCTCAACCCGCTGTGGTGACACCCACTACCGGCAACCGATCGGCGCACACTCGAGGCGCCGTCGCAACGATCGCCGATGTCGCGCGGCTGGCAGGCGTGTCGCGTGCCGCGGCGAGCCGTGCGCTGTCGAGCGGACCGCGACCGGTCTCGGCGGACAAACGCGAACGTGTCGTGCAGGCCGCCGCGCAGCTCGGCTACAAACCCAATCTCCTGGCGCAAAGCCTGACCACCAAGACCGTCAATCTGGTTGCCGTCGTGGTCAACCACATTCACGACCTTTCAGATCTCGACCTGTTCGACCGTCTGCTCGACGCAATCCAGTCGATCGGCAAGCAGGTCATCCTCATCCGCATCGGCTCGGCGGAAGGGGTCGAGGATTTTCTGCGCAACGGCGTTGCCTATCATGTCGATGCCGCCGTGGTGTTCTCCGACTTTGCCGATGCAGCGACGGTGCGGCGCATGTTTCGCTCGGACCTGGTCATCATGCTGAACGGACTGCATGACGATCTGTCACCCACCGTCATTCCCGATGAAGGCGTCGGCATCGCCGAGGCCGTGGCGGATGCGGCGGCCAAGCGCGCGCGCACGGCCAGCCTGCTGACCGGCCGTTCGTCCTCGCGGGTCGAACAGCTGCGCATCGGCCACTACCTCGAAGCGTTCCGGCATCATGGAATTGAACTGCTGCAGACGGTCCAGGGAGACTATTCCTACGAGTCGGGCTATGCGGCAGCCGCCGGCCTGACGGGACGCGGCTGTCCCGATGCGGTCTTTTGTACGTCCGACGCGATGGCCATGGGTGTTCTGGATGTCTGCCGGGCGGATTTCCCCGACAACCGGCCCAGCCGCTTCCGCCTCTATGGCTTCGACAATGTGTCCCTGACCAATTTCGACGCCTACCCGATATCGTCAATCGGCTACGACAAATCAGACTATGTGGGTCATATCGTCGGCGCCCTCTCCAATCCGCAGGTCTTCATGCCCGGCCAGCCGCCTGTCGTTATATTGACCCGGCTGATTTCGCGCTTGACCGCGTAACTAGCGCCGATGTTGGACTGCTTGTCCGGCGTCGATCTCCCAGAGCTCGAACGGAGATCGCGCCGGACAATGTACCGGCGCCTACTGCAATTTCGCCTGCAGCGCGTTGACGTCGTCGGTTGTCATTTCACCGTCGGTCGTCACCTTGCCGTCGACGATCTTCCACAGCCGGAACGGACCGGTGATGTCGCCATATTTGTCGAAGCTGACCGGACCGATGACGCCTTCATAGCGGATCGGCCTGCCGTCCTTGATCAGGCCGAGCGCCTTGGCGAACTCGTCCTTGCCGGCATAGATCGGTGTGCCGGCAGGATCGACCGCCTTGTACATGGCATCCTTGATCTTGGCTGGATCCTCGGAGCCGGCAATGGCAATGGCGAGACCGACAATGGCGCCGGCATCATAGGAACGGTCGGCTGCCGGGTTCGACGGTTCGATGCCCGAAAACTCCTTGTAGTTTTTCAGGAAATAGTCGGTGGATGCCGTCGGGCTGGTGCCGGAAGAGGTACCATAGGCATCCTTCAGATAATCGGCGCCGACGGATTCGATGAAGTCCGGGCTGTTCATGCCGTCATTGAGCAGGAATTTCTGCACGCCGCCCTGCGATATCCAGGTGCGGGCGACCGTTGCGCCGTCGACCGGCGTGCTGACGAGGTAGAGTCCGTCCGGCTCGCCTCCCATCGCCGCCGTCACTTCCGAAGCATAGCTCGACTGCTTTTCATTATAGGGCGTGTCGGAGACGATGGTGCCGCCGAGCGCTTTGTAGGCACGCGAGAATTCGGCCACCATGTTGACGCCGAAGTCGTTGTTGACATGGATGATCGACAGTTTCTTGAAGCCCTTGTCGATGGCGTATTTGGCGGCGGCCACGCCTTGCAGCGCATCCGACGTGATGGTGCGGAAGAAGATGCCGTTGGTCTTGCCGTCGCGGCCAAGGGCGGTCAGCGTCGGCGAGGACGAAGCCGGCGACACCTGCACGATCTTGGCCGGCCCGGTGACCGAGGTCAAAATCGGGATCGACACCGAGGAGATGATGCCGCCGATGATCACCGGCACCTTCTTGACCTGTACCAGCTGGGTCGCGGCATCGACCGCGATATTGCCCTGGCTCTGGCTGTCGCGCGTGTCGGTTGCGAGATCGCAGCCGCGTACGCCACCGGCTTCATTGATGTCGCGGAAGGCCATTTCGACGGACTTCGCGCCGGCCTGGCCGTATTCGCCGGCCGGACCGGTGAGCTCCATGACCAGGCCGACGGTGATCTTGCAGTCCGCTGCGTGTGCGGCGCCGGCCATCGTCACGAGAGCCAGTGCTGTGGTGATTTGAAGTATCGTCTTCTTCATTGCCGTTCCCCTTTTCTTGTTTGAACTTTTGCCTGTTCAGCCTTCCGGCGCCTGCAGCCAGGTCTCATGCAGATGCCGCCATTCGACGCCGTTTGGTGCCGATGAACTGGTGGTGAAGACCGCACTGGACTGCCGGCGACTGTGTTTGCCGGCGCGCAGTTGCGCCTCGATGTAGAAGATGACGATCGTGTCCGCGTCCTGCCAACCCGGCCTGATGTCCTCGATCGATATGGCAAAACCGTCGTCGCAAGTGGCGCGGCTTGTCCGGACATGATCTACGACCGCGTCGCGATCGAGGATCTGGCCATTCGGCGCCACCATGGTGAGGCCTTCGCCCATGACAGCCTCGAAGCGGCCGAACTCCACAGCGTCGGCTCGCGCGGCGACAAACCAGTCGACGAAGAAGCGATGCAGGTCGATGATTTCAGCGCTGGCACGCGAAAAAAGGGAAGGCTCTCCGCTCATTTCTTCCCCGCATTGAGGTTGTAATGCATGATCGAGCCGTGGCGGCCATGACGGTCGCGCTCCAGCGCGTAGACATCGCCCGCGAGGCCGGTGCCTTGTGCGATGGCGGCAGCAATCCGCGCGCGATCGTCGGCGTCGAGCGCGACGTCCATGATTTTCGTATTGGCCAGCGCATGTGCCTGGTTGCGCGCACCCACAATGACGGCCGCGACCTGCGGCTGCTCGAGCACCCATGCCGAGGCGATGGTGGCAATGTCGACGCCGTGGCGATCGCCGACCGCTTTCAGCGCCTTGAGCAGGGACTGGAACAGCTCCCAGCCGCCGAAGTCGTCGATGATCAGCTTGTATTTGACCAGCGAGCGGTTTTCGAGCGGCGTGGAGGGCTCGGCCACGCCAAGCCATTTGTCGCTGAGGAAGCCGCCCGCCACCGAGCCGTAGCAGAGGAAGCGGACACCGTTCTTAGCGGCAAGGCCCGCAAGGCTGTTTGCCGGCCGCTGGTCGAGCACTGAATATTGCAGTTGCTGGCTGACCAGCGGGATGCCCGCGGAGAGGATTTCGGCTAGCCTCGGCGTATCGAAATTGGTGGTGCCGAGATTGCGCACCTTGCCTTCCAGCCGAAGCTCGTCGAGCCAACCCATCGCCTCGACGTAACGAGGCTGGTCATAATCCCACCAGTGAAACTGCACGAGGTCGATCCGCTCGGTCTTGAGCCTGCGAAGCGACTGATCGACGATGCCCCTGATGTAGTCGCGGCTGATGCCTGCCAGTCGTTCGAGGTCCGGCACCAGCTTGGTGTGCACCTTCATCCTGGCCGCGACATCGAGACCGCGCTCGCCGGCCAGCCGCAGGCGCGCGGCGCCGATCAGTTCCTCGACGCCGGTGTAGATGTCGGCGCAGTCATAGGTCCAGATGCCGGCATCGAAAGTGGCGATGAGGTCGGTCACCGCCTGGCTGCGGTCGACGGCGCCATGCCCGCCGGCCAGCTGCCAGCCACCGCGGATGACTCGCGAGATCCCATAGCCGGGGCTGAGTTCGATGGTCCTGGCGGTCATCCCTTGTCGGTCTCCTTCGGCAGCGGCACGGCCGTGGTTTCGGCATGGCTGAACCGCCGCTTGGCAAGCCTGACGATGCGGAGCCGGCTGGCGCAATTGGGATCGGGACAGGCGATCTCGGCATCCGAGGTCATCCAGTCATTTGCATGCGTCGGGCGCTGCTTTGCCGCCAGGAGCGGCAACACGGCCGAGATCGAATAGATCGAAAAACCCTGCCCTGCCGGCAGCGAGAGCATTTCGCCCTTCAGTTCGAAATAGTCGCCGGCCCTGGCGCCGCAATAGACCGGCTTGCCTTCGGGAATGACCGCTTCGACGCGCAGATCGAAGAGCTCGAAACTGTCGTCGGCCATTCAGGCCTCCACCAGGCTGAAGGTGATGTCACAGGCGCCGTTGCGGCGGATAACGCCGCAGGCGGCGGCAAACTGATCGCGCTCTCCGGCAAGCACTTGCGCGACCACGCTGCCGGCCAGCCAGCCGATCGGGAACAGCAGCCGCGCCCCCTGCCCGTAGTACAGGCCGATATCGAAGATGGCATTGGGATTGCCGCCCCACACGCGTGGCGGCACATAGGACAGCACGATATCGCCGGGCTGCGGCGTCAGCGTTGCATTCTCCGGTGGCAAAGACTGGGCATAGGCCTGGCCGTGGAGATCGGCTGACGGAACCGGGCACGAGATTTCCGGTCCTGTCCACATCGCATGGATGCCTGGGATGATGCGTGGCTGCGCCAGATACGCCAGCAGGAAGGCGGCATTCTCCGGCGCCTTTTCGGGCAATAGCAGCGCCGTCACGGAAAGCTTCGAGCGTGGTTCTGTGATGCCGATGGCGGGCTTGGGCATGTCAGTCCTTCGCCGATTGAAGTTTGTCGCGCAGGAAGGCGAAGGGGCGGCTGATGTCGGCTACCAGCGCCTCGCGCGCCGCTTGCGCATCCTGTTTGGCAAGTGCCGCGACAATGCCGCGGTGATAGTGCGCGGTATCGACCTCGCCGGCCTCGGAGAAGGCATAGATGGCGACGCGGATGCAGGGTCCCGATTGAAGCCAGAGGCTTTCGATCATCGGGATCAGCACAGCCGAGCCGCAGCAGCGGTAGATCTCAAAATGGAAGCTCTGGTTGAGCGTCGCTTCGCGATCGATATCCTTCTTGTGCTTCAGGGCCCGCATCTCGTCCCATTCGCCCAGCATGGCTTCGATCGACGCGATCTGGCGCGGGCTCATGCGCCTGGCGGCAAGCGCGATCGCTTCGCCTTCGATGAGTGAGCGGGCACGCAGGAGGTCGTCGATGCGCTCCAGCGTGATCGGCGGCACGCGAACGGAACGGTTGGGCAGCGCCTCCAGTGCCTTTTCCGTGATCAGCCGGCCGAGCGCTTCGCGTACCGGCATGGTCGAGGTGACCAGCGCATCGGCAAGACCGCGGATGGTCAGCACCTGGTTCGGCTCGAAAAGGCCACCGATCAGAGCACGGCGCAACTCGGAATAGACGCGATCCTGCACCGTCTCGCGGCCGACCGGCGTAAGCTGGGCTGCGATCGTCTCGTTGTTCTTTTCGATGGCAGCCTTCTGCATTACCGGCATTTGCCCCGTTTTCGGCTTGCGAATGAAATTAAAGCCGAATAGCGTGATCAAAGCAAGTGTGATCACAAATCAAAAATCAGGAGGCGACAACGATCGTCTTCGGCCAGAGGGTTTGATGAGCGATGCAGCGCAGCGCCAAGGGCAGGAGACCCGTCCGCCGGTTCTGACGGCACGAAACGTCATCAGGCGTTTTGGCGGCCTGATCGCCGTCGACAATGTCTCGTTTGATGTCAAAGCGGGCGAAATCCTCGGCCTGATCGGACCCAATGGCGCCGGCAAGACGACCATGTTCGACCTGCTCGCCGGCAGCATATTGCCGACCAGCGGCGATATCCTGCTCAGTGGCACGCGCGTCTCCGGCGAAGCCGCTCATCTGCGTATCGGCCGTGGTCTTGGCCGCACCTTCCAGATCCCGCGCCCCCTGCCCAATCTGACGCTGATCGAAAACATCATGCTGGCGGCGCAGGGCCAAGCCGGCGAAAAATTGCTCGCCAACTTCGTCACGCCGTGGCGAGTGGCGGCACAGGAAAGAGCAGCCAGGGCAAAGGCACTCGAGCTGCTCGAGCTCGTCTCGCTCGCTCGGCTGGCGCACGAACCGGCGCGCGTGCTTTCCGGCGGTCAACGCAAGCTGCTCGAACTCGCCCGCGTCATGATGGCCGATCCGGCGATCATCCTGCTCGACGAACCGGCCGCCGGCGTCAACGCGACGCTGCTCGAGATCATCATCGACCGCATCCGCGACATCAACGCGCACGGCATCACCTTTCTGCTGATCGAGCACAATATCGACATGGTGACGCGGCTCTGCCACCGCGTGCTGGTCATGGCGAGCGGCCAGTTGCTCAGCGAAGGCACGGCAGAGGAAGTCGCCCGCGACCCGCGCGTCATCGAGGCTTATCTCGGGGGCGCCACATGAACGAGACCGTCCTCGACGTGCGCAACCTCGAAGCCGGCTATGAGCTTGGCGTGCCGATCGTGCGCGGCGCCTCGATCACCGTCGGCAAGGGCGAGATCGTCGTCGTGCTCGGTCCCAACGGCGCCGGCAAGTCGAGCTTCATCAAGGCGATCGCCGGCCTTGTCCCGATCACCGGCGGCACCGTATTTCTGGACGGCAAGGACATCACCGCCGCTCCCGCGCACACCATGGTTCGGCTCGGCCTGGCCTTCGTACCGCAGACGGAGAACATCTTCCCGCTGATGTCGGTCGAGGACAATCTGAAGGTCGCCTGCGGCATCCTCGAGCGACGCGAAATCCCTGCCCGCATCGAGGAAATGTATGCGGCCTTCCCCGACCTCGTCCGCCAGCGCCGCACCGCCGCCGGCAATCTGTCGGGCGGACAGCGGCAGATGCTCGCCGTCGCACGTGCGCTGATCGTCCATCCCAAGGTGCTGCTGCTCGACGAGCCATCGGCCGGCCTCTCGCCGAAATTCGTATCGATGGTGTTCGAGATGCTGGCCGGCATCCGCAGGTCCGGCGTCACCATCCTGCTGGTCGAACAGAACGCCAAGGCAGCGCTGGCCATCGGCGACCGCGCCTATGTGCTGGTCGAAGGCAAGGACCGGCACGAGGGTGTGGCGTCCGAATTGTGGAACGATCCTGTCGTCGCCGAACTCTATCTCGGCCAACGCCCTCACGCCGGCAAGGGAGGCGCGGCATGAGCCTGCAATTTGTCGTCGATGGGTTGCTGACCGGTTCGATGATCGGCCTCGGCGCCATTGGCGTGACGCTCACCTATTCGATCCTGCGCTTCTCGAACTTCGCCCATGGCGACTTCATGGCCTGGGGCACCTATGCGACGCTCGCCGTCGTCAGCACCATCGGCGCGATGTTCGGCAAGGTGGAGCCCATTGGACCGCTGTCTTTCGGCTGGTCGCTGCTGGTTGCGCTGGTTGTCGGCATGATTTTCACTGCCCTGCTGGCGCTGTTGCTCGACAAGGTGCTGTTTTCGCGGCTTCGCTCGCAGGGGCAAGCCATCATCGTGGTGATGGCGAGCTTCGGCGCCTCGATGGCGCTGCGCAGCCTGCTCGAATTCACCTTCAGCTCACGGCCGACCTATTTCAGCCGCGCGATCCAGATCGCCATGCCGGTCGGCTTCGGCATCCGCATCACGCCCGATCAGATCGCGCTTCTGCTGCTGACCGCCGTGCTGGTGCTCGGCGTGCATCTGTTGATGACACGCACGCAGACCGGCCGCTCCATGCAGGCGCTGAGCCAGAATGCAGCGCTGGCCCGCATCGTCGGTATCGACGTTGCCTCCGTTGTGCGTGTCACCTGGATCATCGGCGGGGCGCTGGCCTGCGTGGCCGGCGTGATGATCGGCATTCTGGTGCAGATCCGCCCGTTCATGGGCTTCGACATGCTGCTGCCGATGTTTGCAGCAGCCATCCTCGGCGGCATCGGCAGCATTCCGGGCGCTGTGCTCGGCGGCTTGATCATCGGTCTTGCCGAAGCCGGTGCGGTGCAGCTGATCGGCGCCGAATGGCGCGCCGCAATCTCCTTCATCATCCTGATGGCGGTGCTGTTCGTTCGGCCGATCGGCCTGTTTGGTGTGAGGGAACGCTGATGGACCTGCTCGGCTACGGCGCCTTCTTCCTGACCACCGCACTGATCTTTTCGCTGGTCACACTGGGGCTCAATCTGCAGTGGGGGCTGACTGGCCTTTTCAATGTCGGCCTTGCCGGATTCGTCGCCATCGGCGCCTATACATCGGCGCTGCTGACGACCCCGGACGATGCCGCGCGCTTCGGCGGCTTTGGTCTGCCGATCCTGGTCGGCTGGGCGGGCGCCATGGTCGTCGGCGGTATCGCCGCAGCACTTACCGGCATGGCCACGCTGCGTCTGCGATCCGACTACCTGGCGATCACCACCTTCGGCGTCGCCGTCGTCGTGCAGCTGGTCGCGCTCAACGCGCAGAAACTCACCGGCGGCCCGTTCGGCATCGGTTTCATCCCGCGCCCGTTCGGCGGCCTTGCCGAAACGCCGCTGCTGTTCAACCTGTCGAACCTCGCCGTCGTTTCGGCTGTGACGCTGATCGCCTATCTCGCTCTGGAGCACCTGTCGCGCAGCCCCTGGGGCCGCGTGCTCAAGGCGCTGCGCGAGGACGAGCGAGCGGCGATTTCGCTGGGCAAGAGCGCGCGCTTCTACCGCGTCCAGGCCTTCGCCGTCGGCGGCGCTATCATGGCGCTGGCCGGCGCTTTGCAGGCGCATTTCACCGGCTTCATCGCGCCCGATAACTATCTGCCGATCCTGACCTTCCAGGTCTGGGTGATGCTGATCGTCGGCGGCTCGGGCAGCAATGCCGGCGCCATTGCCGGCAGCATCCTGGTCTGGGCGATATGGGCGGGGTCGGGCACGCTGACCAGCGTGCTGTTTGCGCCCGAGCAGCAAGCACGCGCGGCCTCGCTGCAGATCGTCGCCATCGGCGTCATGCTCTGCGTCATCCTGCTGATCCGGCCGAACGGATTGTTCGGCGACCGGCCGCGCCGGCCGAAGCCCGGCAAACAGACAAAGGCGGCGGCCAGCGAGAACGAGGCCGGACCATGAATGCCATGATCCGGCAAGACGTGCATGGCGTTTCACTCTGGCATGCCGTCAGCCGCAACCGCCGCGACCGGGGCACGCTGCAAGGCGGGCTCGACGTCGATCTCGCAATCGTTGGCGGCGGCTTTTCCGGCCTGTCGACGGCATTGCATGCCGCCGAGAAGGGGCTTTCGGTCGCGGTCCTCGAAGCCGAATTCATTGCCTGTGGTGCGACCGGCCGGAATGCCGGCTTCGTCGTTCCGAACTTTGCCAAGCGGGATCCAGACGACATCATCACCGAACTCGGACCCGAGCGCGGCGGGAGGCTGATCGATTTCGCCGCGGGAAGCGCTGACCTGGTCTTCGGCCTGATCAAGCGGCATGGCATCGAATGCGACGCTGTGCAGAATGGTTGGATCCAGCCGGCGCATTCGTCCGCCGCGCTGGAAAAGACGCGATCGCGCGCCGAGCAATGGGCGGCGCGGGGCAGGCCGACCGTAACGCTCGATGCCAAGGCGGTCACGACGCTCACCGGTATCGGCGGCTACGCCGGCGGTTGGATGGATAACTCGGGCGGCGTCCTCAATCCGGTCGAGTATGCGCGCGGCCTGGCCGATGCCGCCGAAAAAGCCGGCGCGCGGATCTTCGAGCAGACGCGCGTCGCTTCCATCGACCGCGCTGCGGATGGCTGGACCTTGACGACCGCATCCGGCGCCGTGCGTGCGGGCAAGGTGGTGATCGCCACCAACGCCTATGGCGGGGCACTGAACCGGACACTGGCGCGGACCTATATCCCGCTGAAAGTCTTCCAGATCGCCACTGCGCCGCTGTCGCGGGCCATACGCGCGCGCCTGCTGCCCGGCGGCCAGGGCGTTGGCGACACCAGGCGCAACCTGTTCACGTGCCGCTTCGATGGCCAGAACCGGCTGATCAGCGGCGGCATGCATGTCGTCGGAGCCGGCGCTGAGACGCGCATGCCGCAAACGATTTGGCGACGGCTCGCCAGGCATCTCGATTTGCCTGACCTGCCGCCGCTTGCCTACAGCTGGACAGGCGTGGCGGCGGTGGTGCCGGATTTCCTGCCGCGTCTCATCGACCTCGGCCCGGGCCTGATCGCCGGCTTCGCCTGCAACGGTCGCGGCATCGCCATGACCACGGCAATGGGCAAAGTGCTGGCGGACTGGGCGAGCGGAACGGACGCCCGATTTCTGCCGCTCCCCTTCGCACCGCCAGCGCCGATCCCGCTGCACAACCTCGTGCGCTATGCACCGAATATGCTGCTCCCCTGGAGCATCCTGCGCGACCGGCTGGATTAGACAGCCAAGCCAGGTGATCCTCCTGCCGGCGCGCTCACAGCGACCCGAAAAGGACCGCCACACCTTCCGCAATCGATGACCGTGGTGGCCCAAGAGGATATAGTCAGATCCCCTCCCCATCCAGCCGCATCTACTCCGCAGCCTGAACCCGATTGGCCTGGATGACCGCCCGGATCTCGGACCGGCAGGAGCCGCAATTGGTGCCGGCCTTCAGGGCGCCGCCTATGGCTTCGACTGTCGCGCACCCGGCTGCCACTGCCGCCGCGATCTGGTTGACCCCGACGCTGAAACAGGAGCAGACGGTCGCGCCCGCATCGGGCCGATCGGCGCCGGCGCGACCGGCGACGATCCTGAAGCGTTCGCGTTGGCTGGTGTGAACCTCCTGGAGTTGCTGTGCCGCCCAACCCCGCGAAACCGCCACCGGTCCCGACGCGATAAACAAAGCCCCGGCGAGGTGCTGGTCGTCGAAGGCAGCAATACGATGCTGGCCGGTATCGCGGTCGTGATAAGCGAGCGTATCGGCTACGGGAACATCGAAAAGCGAACCAGCAAAACCAGCCCAGTCGATGTCGTCGTCAGCAAAGGCAAGCTCCACCCGCCAGCCGCCCTTGCATTTGGCCACGGCCCAGTAATCTGCTGCGACCGCCACCGGCTTGCGGCGCACCACGGCGAAGCCGAAGGCTCTCGCGGCGAACTTCTCGATGCGGGCGCCGACATGTTTCAGCGCAGGCTGACCGGAAACCGGATCGGTCAGAGGCGCGGTCAGCGTGTCGAGCCGGCCTTTTGCCGAAAACTGGTCAGTCCAGTGCATCGGCGCAAACACGCTGCCCTGGCGCTGGCGTGCCGTCACCAGCGCGCGCACCAGCACATCGCCGCGCGGGCTGGAGACGCGCACGATGTCGGCGTCGCCAATGCCGTGATGCGTGGCATCCGCGGGGTGGATCTCGACGAAGGGCTCGGCCATGTGCTGGGAGAGACGTGGGCTTTTCCCAGTGCGGGTCATCGTGTGCCAATGGTCGCGAACACGGCCGGTGTTGAGGATCAGCGGATAGTCCGGGCTGGTGCGTGTCTCGACGATGGGACGAATGGCGATGAAGCGGGCCTTGCGGTCGGGATTGTAGAAATTGCCGTTGGCGAAGAAGCGGGTGCTGGAAGGGTCAAGTCCCGCTTGAACACCCCCCTCTGTCCTGCCGGACATCTCCCCCGCAAGGGGGGAGATTGGCAGCTTTGACGCCGGCATATCTTCTGCATCGTTGGTAATTGGCGAAGGCCGAGGCGACGGCTGATCTCCCCCCTTGCGGGGGAGATGGCCGGCAGGCCAGAGGGGGGTGGCTGTGCTCGGCGCCGGCCACTGGAACGGAGCCAATTCTTCATAGGCGTCGGCATCGATCGCACCATAAGCGCCGATATCGAAATCCCGCGCGCCGTCATTCTCGAAACCCGACAGCGCGGCGTGTTCGGCGAAAACCTCCGCCGGCGTCACATGCGCAAACGCCTCGCCAAACCCCATCCGCTTGCCCACCTCGGCAATGATCTGCCAATCCGGCCGCGCCTCGCCGGGCACCGCAAGAAAGCTGCGCTGGCGCGAGATGCGGCGCTCTGAATTGGTCACGGTGCCGTCCTTCTCGCCCCAGGCGGCGGCGGGTAGCCGCACATGGGCGTGACGCACGGTGTCCGTGCTCGCCAGCACATCCGAAACCACGACAAACGGGCAGGCCTTGATCGCCGCCTCGACGGCATCGGCATCCGGCATCGAGTCGACCGGGTTGGTGGCCATGATCCACAATGCCTTGATGCGGCCGGCGGCGATCGCCTGAAACATCTCGACCGCCTTCAGACCGGGCTTTGGGGCGACGGCCGGCGCATTCCAGAAACGCTGCACGCGGTCACGGTGCTCGGGGTTTTCGATCTCCATATGGGCGGCCAGCATATTGGCCATGCCGCCGACCTCGCGGCCGCCCATGGCGTTGGGCTGGCCGGTCACTGAAAACGGTCCTGCCCCAGGTTTGCCGATGCGGCCGGTGGCGAGATGGCAGTTGATGATGGCGTTGACCTTGTCGGTGCCCGAAGACGACTGGTTCACTCCCTGGCTGTAGACAGTGACGGTTTTCGCAGTCGCGGCGAACAGGTTGTAGAAGCGGGTGAGCTCGTCCTCGCTCAGGCCGGTGGCGGCGGCAATGCCGGCAAGGTCGAGCGCCGATGCGGCGAAGAGAGCTTGGCCGAAGCCGGTCGTGTGTGCGGTCACATAGCCGCGGTCGAGTGCGTTGTGCTGGCCGAGCCAGGCGAGCAGACCAGTGAACAAAGCAACGTCGCCATCCGGCGCGATCGCCAGGTGAATGTCGGCGATATCAGCGGTCATGGTGCGGCGCGGGTCGACCAGCACGACCTTCATCTCCGGTCGTTTTTCCCGGGCCGCCGCGATGCGCTGGAAGAGCACGGGATGGCACCAGGCGAGATTGGAGCCGACCAGCACGATCAGGTCGGCGAGCTCGAGATCCTCGTAGGTGCCGGGCACGGTGTCGGAGCCGAAGGCGCGGCGGTGGCCGGCAACCGAGGAGGCCATGCATAGCCGCGAATTGGTGTCGATGTTGGCCGAGCCGATGAAGCCCTTCATCAGCTTGTTGGCGACATAGTAGTCTTCGGTCAGCAACTGGCCGGAGACATAGAAGGCGACGGAGTCAGGACCGTGCTCGGCGATGGTTTGCGAAAAGGTCGAAGCGACGCGGTCGAGCGCCTCGTCCCAGCCGGCACGGCGACCGTGGATTTCGGGGTAGAGCAGCCTGCCGTCGAGGTCGATGATTTCGGCCAGGGCCGAGCCCTTGGAGCAGAGCCGGCCGAAGTTCGCTGGATGGTCGGGGTCGCCGCGGACGCTGACTTCACCGTCCGCGGCGACTTTCGCCAGCACGCCGCAACCCACCCCGCAATAGGGGCAGGTGGTCCTCACCTCGCGCGCTTCGCCCAGTTCCATGCTTCAGGCCGCGCGGCTGGCCAGCGCTTTCAGCGCAATGAACAGGAGCTCGCCCTCGATCCGCACAGGAATGGTGCGCACGGCGCCCTCGTCGGCGCCGAGCGCCTTGCCCGTCTCCAGCGAGATGACCCAATTGTGCAAGGGACAGGTGACGGCGGTGCCGTGGACGATGCCTTGGCTCAGCGGCCCACCTCTGTGCGGGCAATGATCGTCGATGGCATAGACCTGATCGTCCTGCGTGCGGAAGACGGCGATCTTGCCCTCGGGTGTGTCGACGCAGCGCGCGCCACGCCGCGGGATGTCGGAGAGTGAGCCGATCGATATCCAGTCCATTTTGATCACTCCGCCGCCTGCGCAAACCCGACAGAAGCCATTGGCCGGAACTCGTGCTTGTCCTTGCCGGAGACGCGTTCCGACCACGGGTCGACCTGGGCGAATTTCTGGCTGAAGACGAAGCGCTCGTAATAGGCCTTGCGCTTTGCACCGTCGTCCATGATCTGGCGCTTGATCTCGGGGATGCCGATGCGCTTGGCCCATTTGTAGATGCGCTCGAGATAGCGGCCCTGCTCGCGGTACATCTGCGTCAGCGCCACGATATGCTCCAGCGCCTCGTCTTCGGTCTTGACCAGGCCAAGCACTTCGGTGCCCTTGATGTCGAGGCCGGCGGCGCCGGCGAAATGGATCTCGTAGCCACTGTCGACACAGATCACGCCGACATCCTTGCAGGTCGCCTCGGCGCAGTTGCGCGGACAGCCCGACACCGCCATCTTAACCTTGGCCGGGGTCCACGAGCCCCACATGAATTTCTCGATGCGAATGCCGAGGCCGGTCGAATCCTGCGTGCCGAAGCGGCACCAGTCGGAGCCGACACAGGTCTTCACCGTGCGCAGGCCCTTGGCGTAAGCATGGCCTGAGACGAAGCCGGCCTGGCCGAGATCGGCCCACACCGCCGGCAGATCCTCCTTGCGGATGCCCAGCATGTCGATGCGCTGGCCGCCGGTGACCTTGACCATCGGTATCTCGAACTTATCGACGACGTCGGCGATGGCGCGCAGTTCGGCGGCGTTGGTGACGCCGCCCCACATGCGCGGCACCACCGAATAGGTGCCGTCCTTCTGGATGTTGGCGTGGACGCGTTCGTTGATGAAGCGCGACTGATAGTCGTCGGCGTAATCGTTCGGCCAGTCGCAGACGAGATAGTAGTTGAGCGCCGGCCGACATTTTGCGCAGCCGCAGGAGGTCGTCCATTCCAGCTCCTGCATGACGGCGGGAATGGTCTTCAGGCTCTTGGCGATGATCAGCCGGCGCACCTCGTCATGGCCGAGCGTGGTGCAGCCGCACATCGGTTGCACGGCGGCCGGGTTGTATTTGTCGCCGATGGTCAGCACCATCAGCTTCTCGACCAGCCCGGTGCACGAACCGCAGGAAGCCGATGCCTTGGTGTGGGCGCGCACGTCGTCGAGCGAAGCCAGGCCCTTGGCCGTGATCGCGCCGGTGATCTTGCCCTTGCAAACGCCGTTGCAGCCGCAGATTTCCGCATCATCCGGCAAGGCTGCAACGGCCGCCATAGGGTCCAGCGGGGCACCCCCCTGGTAGGACTGGCCGAAGATGAGCGTGTCGCGCATCTCCGATATGTCGGTCTGCTTCTTCTTGAGATCGTTGAACCAGGCCCCATCCGCCGTCTCGCCATAAAGCACGGTGCCGATGATGCGGTCGTCCTTGAGCACAAGGCGCTTGTAGACGCCGGCGGCGGCATCGCGCAGCACGATCTCCTGGCGGTCCTCGCCTTCGGCGAAGTCGCCAAGCGAGAACAGGTCGATGCCGGTGACCTTGAGCTTGGTCGGCGTGTCCATGTGGACGAAGGCCGCTGCCTCGTTGCCGGCCAACTGGTTCGCGGCAACGCGCGCCATCTCGTAGAGCGGCGCGACCAGCCCGTAGACCTGGCCGTTGACCTCGGCGCATTCGCCGAGCGCGTAGATGTCGGGGTCGTTGCTGCGCATGCCGGCATCGACGACAATACCACGATTGACGGCTATGCCGGCCTCCTTGGCCAGCGCCGCATTCGGCCGGATGCCGACCGCCATCACCACCAGCGTTGCCGGGATAATATTGCCGTCGGCAAGCTCCACCTGCCCGACCTTGCCGTTGCCGGTGATCGCCTGGGTGTTGGCCTTGGTGATGACCTTGATGCCGCGCTGTTCCACCGCGCGCTGCAGGAGATAGCCGGCGGCTGGATCGAGCTGACGCTCCATCAATGTCGGCATGACATGCAGCACGGTGACGTCCATGCCTTGGGCGTTCAAACCTGCTGCCGCCTCCAGCCCGAGCAGGCCACCGCCGATGACCACGGCCTTGGCGCGCGACTGGGCGGCAAGCATCATGGCCTGAACATCGTCGAGGTCGCGATAGGTCAGCACCCCCGGCAGATCATGGCCGGGCACCGGAATGATAAAGGGCACCGATCCGGTGGCGATGACGAGCTTGTCGTAAGGCTCGGTGACGCCGTGATCGGAGGTGACTGTCTTGGCCGCCCGGTCGATGGCGACGATCTTGTGACCTTTGTAGAGGGTGATGTTGTTGGCGATGTACCAGCCGTCGCCGTGGATGATGATTTCCTCATAGGCCTTTTCGCCGGAGAGAACCGGCGACAGCATGATGCGGTCGTAGTTCACCCGCGGCTCGGCGTTGAAAATGGTCACGGTGTAGCGGCCCGGCGCCTGTTCGAGCAGATGCTCCAGCATGCGCCCGGGGGCCATGCCGTTGCCGATGATGACGAGTTTTTCGGTCATGGCGTTACTCCGCGGCTTCGACGAAGCGGTGGCGTTCATAGAGGAACTTCAGCACCGCTTCGCGGCAGCGCAGGAAGGTGCGGTCGGAAGAGAGTTCGACGCGTCGACGCGGCCGCAGCAGCGGCACCGCAAGCACCTCGCCGATTGTCGCCGCCGGACCGTTGGTCATCATGACGATGCGGTCGGACAACAGCACCGCCTCGTCGACATCGTGGGTGATCATGATCGTCGTCGAGCCGAGCCGGGAATGGATGTCCATAACCGCATCCTGCAGATGGGCGCGCGTCAGCGCGTCGAGTGCCCCGAACGGCTCGTCGAGCAACAGGATCTTCGGCTCCATGGCAAGCGCCCGGGCAATGCCGACGCGCTGCTTCATGCCGCCCGATATTTCGGCCGGCCGCTTGTCCTTGGCATGGGCCATCTGCACGAGATCGAGATTGCGCATGATCCAGTCATGTCGCTCGGTCCTGCTCTTGGAACGGCCAAAGACTTTCGACACCGCCAGGCTGATGTTTTCGTAGACGGTGAGCCATGGCAGCAGGCTGTGGTTCTGGAACACCACGGCGCGCTCGGGTCCGGGGCTGTCGACCTCCTTGTTTTCAAGCAGCACGGCGCCGGCGGAAACCTTGGTCAGCCCGGCGATCAGATTGAGCAAGGTCGACTTGCCACAGCCGGAATGGCCGATGATGGAGACGAATTCGCCCTTGTCGATGGTCAGCCTGATGTCCTTGAGCACCTCGCTGACCTGACCGCCGCGGGCAAAGGATTTGTCGATATGGTCGAGCTTCAGATAGGCCGTCATCGCCCTCTCCTCACTTTGCCGTTGTGCCGCGGGTGACGAAAGCGCCGACCGCAGCGACCAGGCGGTCGAGGCAGAAGCCGGTGACGCCGATATAGGCGAGCGCGACGATGATGTCGGGCAGCCGCGACGAGTTCCAGGCGTCCCAGATGAAGAAGCCGATGCCGACGCCGCCGGTCAGCATTTCGGCGGCGACGATGGCGAGCCAGGACAGGCCGATGCCGATCCTTAAGCCGGTGAAGATGTAGGGTGCGGCGGCCGGAACCATGATCTTGACGAAGAATTCGAACTGGTTGAGCCGCAAGATGCACGAGACGTTGCGGTAGTCTTCCGGAATGTTTCGCACGCCGACGGCGGTGTTGATGATGATCGGCCAGATCGAGGTGATGAAGATAACGAACAGCGCCGACGGGCTGGAATCGCGGAAAGCAGCCAGCGACAGCGGCAACCAGGCCAGCGGCGGCACGGTGCGCAGTATCTGGAACACCGGATCAAGGCCACGCATGGCCCAGATCGACTGGCCGACCAGGGCGCCGAGCGCGACGCCGACGATCGCCGCCAGGCCGAAGCCGATGGCGACGCGCTGCAGAGAGATCAGCACCCGCCACGCAAGGCCGATATCCTGCGGGCCGTTGTTGAAGAACGGATGCGCGATCAGGTCATAGGCCTCGTTCCACACCTGGCTGGGCGGCGGCAGGCTGGCGGTCGGCGACGAGCAGGCGATCTGCCACACGACCAGCATCAAGGCGATAACGATGACCGGCGGCACCAGGGCGGTGGCCAGCCTGCCGGCGATCGCGATCGGGTCGAAGCGGCGCCGCGCTTTGGCGGTGAAAGCGATGACCGCGGCAGGCTTGGCGGGGAACGCCTTCACCGTGGTTTCCTCAATGGCTTGGATGGACATGTCTGACAATAACTCCGGGGTCGATGCGGGCGACAACGGCGAAGCGCCGTTGCGCTGGGGCGACAAACGGCGGAACGCGCCGTTTGCGCTGGTCAAGCCGATGCCTTGATCTTCAGGCTGTCGAGATAGGCCGACGGGTTGGCCGGGTCGAAAATCTTGCCGTCGAAGAAGGTCTCGACGCCGCGCGACGACGAGGCCGGAATATCGGCTGCGGCAACGCCGAGATCCTTCGCCGCCTCGCGCCAGATATCCTCGCGATTGACCTGATCGACCAGCGTCTTGATGTCGGTGGTCGGCGCGAATTTTCCCCAACGGATGTTTTCGGCGAGGAACCAGCTGTCGTGGCTCTTGTAGGGATAGGAGACGCCACCCTTCCAGAATTTCATGTAGAGGTCAGTGCCGGTGGCCACGCGGCCATTGCCGTAGTTGATGTCGCCCTTGAGGCGGCCGATAATGTCGGCGACAGGCACGTTCATCCATTGCCGCTTGCCGATGATGGCGGCCATCTCGTCCTTGTTCTCCGTGGCCTCACACCATTGCTGGGCCTCCATGACGGCCATCACGATCGCCTTGGTGGCGTTCGGGTATTTGTCGATGAATTCGGCGCGGAGGCCGAGCGCCTTTTCGGGATGACCCTTCCACAGTTCGCCGGTGGTGGCGGCGGTGAAACCAACGCCCTGGTGGACGAGCTGTTCGTTCCACGGTTCGCCAACGCAGAACACGTCCATGTTGCCGACTTTCATGTTGGCGACCATCTGCGGCGGCGGCACGACGATGGTCGAGACGTCCTTGTCGGGATCGATGCCGCCGGCGGCCAGCCAATAGCGCAGCCACAAATCATGCGTGCCGCCCGGGAACGTCATGGCGGCCTTGATTTCCTTGCCGGCCGCCTTCTTGGCGGCGAAGGCGTCCTTCAGCTTGGAGGCGTCGAGGCCGACACCGGTGCCGGCGTATTCCTGCGCAACCGAAATGCCCTGGCAGTCGTAGTTGAGCCGCGCCACGATAGCCATCGGCATCGGCTGGTTGTTCTGCGTCACCTTGCCGGTGTGCATGAGATAGGGCAGCGGCGTCAGGATGTGAGCGCCGTCGATGCCGTTGGCTTCGCCGCCGAGCATCAGATTGTCGCGCGTCGCGCCCCAGGAGGCCTGCTTGATCACCTCGACGTCGGGCATGCCGAACTTGGCGAACAGCCCCTTCTCCTTGGCGATCATCAGCGGCGCCGCGTCGGTCAGCGCGATGAAGCCGAGCTTGGCGCCGGTGACCTCCGGAGCGGTCGTGGCGGCATAGGCGCCCGAGGGGAAGAGCTTGCGGGCCGCCACGAACAGGCCGGCCGTCATGGCGCTGCTGACAAGAAAATCGCGGCGCGTCACATCCTTGAGCGATGTTCCCGTCCCGATCCATTTCCCTATTTTTTCTTTCATCGTGATCTCCGGTTGAACGCGAGGGCTTCGTCGAGTGGCCAAAACAAAAAAGCCGCCGTCCAGGCCTCGCGCGTCCGTATATCCGGGATCGCGTCGTTGACCTGAGCGGCAGCTTTGCCTGTGGCGCCCGCCATTGGACGCCTGTTCCGTGACCCGCGAAGGGCCTGGCTAATTCAAAGCAGGAACCGTGCCAGTTCTGAGTGAAACGAAAAACCTAAATGAAATCAACATTACGCGCCAGACGCCGGCACGCGAGGCGACATCGCAAGCAGGTCAAAGATTGTTCATTACAGCAATCGCACGCACATTTTTTGTGCAATGCACAAGAATGGCGCGAGAATGATCAGGCTTCCGCGCGAGCCGCTTTCTGGCGCGCTATATAGCCGTCGATCTCGTCGGGGTCGAAGGTCTGACCGTCGAAGAAGCCGTCCGGCCCAAGCACCAAGCCTGCCCCGGTCGCACCGACAGCCGTGGCGACCTTAAGCGCGCCCTCGACCTTCGCATTGGCGCCGGGAAGTGCAACGCCAAGCGGCTTTAGCGCCGAGCGGTAGAGGTCCGGACGGTAGCAGTCACGGGCGATAGCAAGGTTTTCCGGCGTGTGCTCGACATGCCCCCAGCGCACCATCTGCGTATAGAACCACAGCGCATGGCTCTTCCACGGAAAGTTCGCCGCCTTGTCGAAGGGCAGGAAGAAGTCGTCGACATCCAGTTCGGCGCCGCCGCCCAGTTCAAGATGGCCGGTCAGGATCGGCATCTGGACAGCTGGTGGCAGGCCCAGGAAGCCAGCTTGAGCCATCACACCAGCCAGTTCGGCGTGGTTGCCCCGATCCTGGCACCAGCGCGCCGAATGATGCAGCGCGCGCAGCAATGCTGCCAGCGCGACCGGGTTCTCCTGCGACCAGGCCTTGCGCACGCCGATCACCTTCTCCGGACTGTTGCGCCACAGCAGCGCCTTGACGGTGACGATATGGCCGGTGCCGGCGGCGACCGAGGCGCTGTTCCAGGGCTCGCCGACGCAGTAGCCGTCGATCCGCCCAGCGGCCAGCGCATCGGCCATGAAGGGCGGCGGCACGATGACGATCTCGATCTCGCGCTCCGCATCGATGCCGCATCCGGCAAGCCAGTAGCGCAGTTCGTAATTATGCCCCGAATGCGGGTGCACCACGGCAAAGCGCAGCGGATCGCCGCCAGCCCCGGCGCGCTCGCGAATGAAGGCACGAAGGGCTGCGCCCGCGCGCGCGGGCTCGAGATCGGGTATGGCGCCGTGTGCCGCCATGCCTTCCCAGACGGCGTTGGAGATGGTGACGCAATTGCCGCCAAGCCCGAGCGAAAACGGCACGATGGTCTCGGAAGCAAGCGGCGTCAGCCCGAGATTGCAGGCGAGCGGCATCGGCCCCAGCATGTGCGCCAGGTGGAAATGGCCGATGGCGATGCGGTCGCGGATGTTGGCCCAGGAGGTCTCGCGGTGCAGTGTGAGATCGATGCCCTCGCGCGCGGCAAATCCAAGCTCACCCGCCGCAACCAGCACGGCACTGTCGAAGAGCGGCATGAAGCCGGCGGTGATCTGGTGCTCGGCGCTCATGCTCATTCGTCCTCCGACGGCCCGAGCAGCCCGGCGGCAGTCACAAGGCTCTGGGCAATGTCGCCGATCTTGCGGTTCTGGTTCATCGCCGTCTTGCGCAGCAGCGTGTAGGCGGCCTCTTCGGTCAGGCCGCGCGACTTCATCAGGATGCCCTTGGCACGGTCGATCACCTTGCGGCTCTCAAGCTCCCCTCGAACCTCTTCCAGCTCGCGCGCCATGCGCGAGAAAGCGTTGAAGCGGCTGACCGCCATGTCCAGGATCGGCTTGACGCGCTCTTGCCTGAGGCCGTCGACGACATAGGCCGAAACGCCGGCATCGACCGCCGCTTCGATCGATGCCTGGTCCGATCGGTCGACGAACATGGCGATCGGCCGCTTCACCGCACGCGACAGCTGGAACATGTTTTCCAGCATGTCGCGGTTCGGGTTTTCCAGGTCGATGACGATGACGTCCGGCTCGATCTCAGCGATGCGCCGCGCAATGCCGGTCACGTCGTGGATGACGGTGACCCGCTCATGGCCGGCCTCGCGCAAACCTGCCTCGATGATCGCGGCGCGGATACGGTTTTCGTCGATGACCAGGACGGCGAGTGAGCTGCGGACCATGCGTGCATTGTGGGCAAGGTCGCAAAATTGTGCAATGCGGCATGGTCACAGGCTCCCGCCGCGAAGCAACCGACGACCGACAACGACCCGGTCTAGGTGGTCGGGACAAGGAATGCAGCGCAACGCTGGCGCTGGTGATGACAGCCTTGCCGGTCGCCTGGTGCCCTACCCAACGGTCTAGGTGCGATGAGACTTGCACCGCAACATCGGCTTGTTAAAGGTGGGGGCAACGACGGACATAGCTGTCCTTGCTCGCCGATCTGACCGGAAGGTTACCGCACGATGCTGCTCATGAATCGACGATTGGGAGCCAGCAAGCTGGCGCGCTCGGCACGGCGTCTCGGAGGCCTGACGACGAAGTTTGCCCTGATTGCCGGGCCGTTCGTCCTTGGGATCGCCCTCGTGCTGGCTGGCCCGGCACAGGCCCAGGCACCGGCCGCCGTCACGCCCGACAAGGTCAAACAGCTGTTCGAGCTTCTCGACGATCCGTCGGTGAAGGCCTGGGTGGCCGAGCAACGAAATCAGGGCGCAGGATCGACGGAAGCGCCTGCCGAGACTAGCGCTCCGCCGGCCGACGCCGTGGCCGCACCGGGCCAGATGAATACTATGGCATCCTCGACGCTCGATCGGATCAAGCATCACATCGAGAAAATCGTGCGAACCGTGCCCACACTGCCGGGCCAGTTCGCACGCGTCCGGGCCCAGACAATGGACGATATGTCCAGCAAGGGCCCCGTCAGCATATTGGTGCTGATTGCGATCTTTATCGCTGCCGGCCTGGCGCTCACCTGGGCAATATACAAGCTCACCCGTCCATTTCGTCTTTGGATCATCGCGCAACCCAGAGATACGCCCATCGGGCGGGCCAAGAAGATCGGCGGCCGCACGCTTTATTCCAGCATGATGATCGGCTCGTTCGCGCTGGGCAGCGCCGGTGCGTTCATGCTGTTCGACTGGCCAGCGCTCATCCGCGAGATTGTGCTGACATTTCTGATGGCTGCGGTCTTTACGTGGGCTGTGCGCCTATACGTGATGGCCACGCTCGTCCCTTCTTTCATGGAGGTCGAGCACGCCATCGAGGTTCGTGCCCTGCCGATCACCAACGGAGCTGCTGACCATTGGGCTTATTGGCTGCCCCGGATCGTCGGCGTTTTCGCCTTCTTCGCCTCCGCGTTTGTCCTCTTGCCGGGTCTCGGCATAGACCAGGACGGAATGATGGTCCTGTCCGTCGGCGCCGATTTCATCCTGCTGTTGCTCTTCCTGCTGGCCATTTGGCGTCGGCCAAGAACGCAGCGAGACGGCGCGCGCCACAGCGGCCACACGGCAGTGACATGGGTGTTGACGGCTTATTTCGTCGTTCTGTTCCTCGAACGCATTGCCGGCCTCTACACCTTCTTTTGGTTTACCTTCGCCTCTTTCTTTCTGCCCCTGGCAATCGTGTTGACGGAGCGCGGGGTTAATTTCGTCCTGCGGCCGGGTTCGGAAGATGTCGGCCGGCCGACGATCCCGGCGGTGACGATCGCTGTCATCGATCGCGGTATCCGGATGATTTTCATCCTCGCGGCGGCTTACCTTCTCGCACGCGTGCTGGGCCTGGACATGCAATCCATGCGCGGCAGCGATACGACCACCATGCTCATATTGCGCGGCTTGATCAACGTGGTGGTCATTGCCCTTGCTGCCGATTTCGGCTGGTCGATCATCAAAGCCTTGATCGAACGAAAGCTGGGCGTGGCGATACCGCAAGCGGTGGTGAGCGAAGAAGACATCCTCACCCTCGATCCGCATCAGGCGCGGCTGCACACGCTGTTGCCGATCATCCAGAACATTCTGCTAGCAGTGATCATCGTGATGGCGGTGCTGATGATGCTCGCTTCGATCGGCATCCAGATCGGCCCGCTGATCGCCGGCGCCGGCGTCGTCGGCGTCGCCGTGGGTTTTGGCGCGCAAACCATCGTCAAGGACGTGATCTCTGGCGTGTTTTATCTGCTCGACGATGCTTTCCGTGTCGGCGAATACATTTCATCGGGCAGCTACAGGGGTACGGTGGAGAGCTTTTCGCTGCGCTCGGTGAAGCTGCGCCACCATCGTGGTCCGCTGTTCACGATACCTTTCGGCGAACTCGGCGCCGTGCAGAACCAGAGCCGTGACTGGGTCACCGACAAATTCAACATCACCGTTGGCTATGACACCGATATCGACTTTGCTCGCAAACTGATCAAGCGAATTGGCTTGGAACTGGCGGAAGATCCGGAGTTCAAACACTGGGTGATCGAACCGATCAAGATGCAGGGGGTGCAGGAGTTCGGCGAGTACGGCATCGTCTTGAGGGTCAAGGTCACGACCAGACCTGGAGGCGCCTTCAGCATGAAAGGCAGGTTCTTTTTGCGCCTCCGCCAGGCCTTCAAGGAGCAGGGCATCGAACTCCCATTCCCGACCGTCCACGTCCAGGGGCTGCAAGACCCGCATGGGACAGAGAATGCGCCTTTGGAGGTCACACCTGAATTACGAATAGCCGTCGCCCAGTCGCACACCAATCGGCGCAGAAAAAAAGCCGGCACAACGGAGTAGGACGCTGTGATACCCGCCGGTCGCAACACCGCTTTCCGCGCAAAGCCTGGACCCGCGACACCACGCTAGTCGAGCTGCCGATAGCGACGACCTGATCGCCACCAACCAGCACCAGCGTGGCGTTCTGAGGCCAAGCTTGACGAAAAGAGCAGATATGCTGGCCTTTCCGCGAGGCTCAGAGCGCAATCCAGGCGGTCTTGAGGTCGACAAATTTCTCCAGCGCATGCAGCGACTTGTCACGGCCGAAACCGGACTGTTTGACGCCGCCAAGCGGCACGGTGATATCGGCTCCGCCATAGGTGTTGACGTGGACGACACCGGCGTTGATGGCGCGCACCATGCGATGGGCCGTGGAAAGATTGGCGGTCCACACCGCCGAGGCAAGTCCGTAGACAGTGGAGTTGGCCAGATGCACCGCCTCCTCCTCGGTCTCGAAGCGCATCACGCCGAGCACCGGTCCGAACACCTCCTCGCGCGCCAACTGCATCTCTTGCGTCACGTTCTCGAAGATCGTCGGCGCCATGTAGCTGCCGCCGGTCTCGGTCAGTATCCGTTCGCCACCGGCGACGAGACGGGCGCCTTCGGCTTGCGCCATGGCGACGAAGCCGAGATTCTTGTCCAGCTGTTCGGCGCTCGATACCGCACCGATATCGCTGGCGAGATCGAGCGGGTCGCCGACCTTGAGCCGCGTGGTTGCCGAGACAAGTTCGTCCATGAAAAGATCATAGACCGACGACTGGACGAGCAGACGCGAGCCCGCCACGCAGACCTGGCCTGAATTGCGAAAGATGCCGTTGGCCGAGACGACCGCCGCCTGCTTCAGGTCCGGAGCGTCGGCAAAGACGATGTTGGGCGACTTGCCGCCAAGCTCGAGGAAGACCCGCTTCAAATTGGAACGGGCGGAGTATTCGAGCAGCCGCCGGCCGACCGGCCCCGATCCGGTAAAGGCGATGGCGTCGACATCCATATGGAGGCCAAGCGCTTCGCCGGCGACAGCACCATGCCCGGTAACGACGTTGAACACGCCTTCGGGAAGTCCAGCCTCGCTTGCGAGTTCGGCCAGCCGCAGCAAGGTCAGCGAGGCGATCTCCGGCGGCTTGACGACGACGCTGTTGCCGGTGGCCAGTGCGGGCGCAATCTTCCAGGCGCCGATCATCAGCGGGAAGTTCCACGGCACGATGACGCCGACGACACCGAGTGGCTCCCTGTGGATCAGCCCGAGCACATTGTCGGCCGTCGGCGCGATCTCGCCATAGACCTTGTCGATCGCCTCGGCGTAGTAGCGGATGGTGCCGGCCGCCGACAGCGGCTCGGCCTTGTAGGCCATGCCGATCTCGGTGCCGTTGTCGCGCACGCCAAGCACGACCAGCTCATCGACATGTTTTTCGATCAGCTCGGCAAATTTCGTCAGCACCTTCTTGCGAAAGGCAGGGGCGGCGCGCGACCATAAACCCTTCTCGAATGCTTTTCGCGCCGATCGGACCGCGCGATCGATGTCGGCGGCATTGCCGTCGGCGATGCTGGCAAAAGCGCGGCCGTCGATCGGCGAAATCGCCGCCAGCGTCGCGCCGCTCGTCGCTGCGGCCTGTACGCCATCGATAAACAAGCCCCGCTCGCCGATCTCCGTCTTGCGCAGCGCGTCGATGGCATTCTGGCTGATCATTGGTGGCGGACTCCCAGGGAAACATACAACGTGGTTGGCGCTCGGAATTCCCAGCCGCGAAACACCGGCACCTTGCCCGGCACCAGGCTGAGATCGGGGAAGCGCAGGAGCAGCAGCCTTAACGCGAGGCACATCTGCTCGCGCGCGAAAAACCGGCCCGAACAGAAATGATGACCAAAGCCGAAGGCGGCATGATTGCCTTCCCTGCGGTTGATGTCGAAGCGGTCTGGATCGGCAAAGCGGCTCTCGTCGCGGCTTGCCGAGGAGACAAGTGCAGCGACCGCGGCGCCGGCAGGGATCGTTACGCCGCCAAGCTCGACCGCCCGCGTCGTCTGCCGCGTCTGGGTGCCGATCGGCGCCACCCAGCGCAAGCCTTCATCGACAGCCCTGGGCACAAAGGTCTCGGGATCGGCGAGCACCTGCCGCACTTGTTCGGGATGCGCAAGCAGGCCGGCGAGGATCGAACCGGCACCATGTCCGGGCTCCTGCATGCCGCCAAGCAGGATGACCTTGATGCTTGGCATCAAGAAATCGATCGGCCGCGTCGTGCCTTCCGGCATGCCGTCATGCAGCATATGCGACAGCGCCGAGTCGTCGGGTGCGCGCGCCAGTCTATCCAGAGTCGGCGGGATGGCTGCGCCGACCTCGGCGCTGATCGCGTCGGCGATCTCTTGCCGCTTCGGGTCGTTCTCGAAATTGATGGCGCCCTGCGCAAGGCCATAGAACCAGCGGCGCAGCGTCGGCATGTCGATGTCGACAATGCCGAGCGAGCGCGCCAGGCTGAGCGTCGACACCGGCTCGAAATAATCCGCCATCAGCTCGGCGGAGCCTTGTTCGGCGATCCGGTCGAGAAAAGGTTCGGCAATCGACCGTACGAGATCGCCGGCATAGGCGGCGACGGTGCGCGGCCGGTATTTCGGATCGACGCCTTGGCGCAGCTGTCTATGCGTTTCGCCGTCGGTAGTCAGGATGGTCGGCTTGCCGAACGAGCGTTCGACCGGAGACGTACCGACGACGGCGGAGAAGATGTCGGGTGACTTTGCGACGGTCTCGACGTCCTTCCAGCGGGTGACGAACCAGAGATTGACCGCCGGCACGAAAGCGACAGGCGCGCTGCGCCGCAGTTCCGCATAGATCGGATACGGATCGGCTTCCAGCGCCTCAACGGTGATGCTCTCGGCAAAGCTCAACGCCGTTACTCCCTTGCGATGGAAAGGGGCGGCGCCGAACGCGCTACCCCCTTGTCCTTTGTCCTAGTCCTTCAGCGGCACGCCGAGATTTTCGAAGGCAACCGGATCCCGGCTCTTCAACGCACCGGCAAGCAGCAGGCCGACCACCGCGGCAATCAGCACCAGTCCCGGCAGGAACACGCCAAGGAAGCCACCGGCCCCGGACAGGCTGCCAAAATTAATGACGATCAGGTAGATGATGACGACGAAAGCGATGAAGGCCAGCCCAGGCAGGATGGTGGTCTTCAGCGCATTCTCCTGCGTCGACGGGTTGGCGCGGAAGTACATCACCACGGCGAGCGAGGCCACCGCCATCATGACAATGACTCCCAGCGTCGCGACATTGGTCAGCCAGGAAAACAGCGCCAGTACCGGATCGAGGCCGAGTACCGCGAACAGTCCGATGACGATCGCGGCCAACACGCTCTGGATGACGGAAGCGACATGCGGGCTCTGGTGCACTGAATGCGTCACGCCGATCGCTTCGGGCAACAGCTTCTCGCGGCCCGAGACGTAGATGTAGCGGGCAACCGCGTTGTGGAACGCCAGCACGCCGGCAAACAGGCTCGACACGAACAGAATGCCCATGGCGTGCGACAGCATGGTTCCGGCGTAGCGGTCGGACAGGCCGAACAGGAAAGTCGTCGGATCCTGAAGCGCCTGCAGTGCGGGCAACAATCTGTCGACGCCGGCGCCGACCGCCATCAGCCAGGCCGTGACCATGTAGAAGACGCCGATCAGCAACACTGAGAAATAGGTGGCGCGCGGAATCGTCACCTTGGGGTCGCGGGCTTCCTCGGCGTAGATCGTCGTCGCCTCGAAACCGATGAAGGCGGCGAAACAGAACAGGATGGCGATGGCGGGCGAGCCGCTGACGATCTGGCTCCAGCTGAACGGCGCCGCCGAGAGACCACTGTCGCCACCGGTCTTGAGGATGGCGAGGTCTAACACCAGCACCACGATGTATTCGCACAGCACCAGCACCGTCAGGATCTTGGCCGACAGGTCGACCTGGCGGTAGCCCAACACCGCGACGATGGCGACGGCGATGAAGCTCCACACCCACCAGGGCAGGTCGATGCCCCAGCCGGCGAACAGGCCGGCGGTCGCGGCCCCCAGCAGGCCCATGACCCCGATCTGCATGGCATTGTAGGACAGGATCGCGATGATTGCGGTTGCGCCGCCGGCAAAGCCGCCGAGCCCGCGCGCGGCATAGGCATAGAAGGCGCCGGCATTGCCGACATGGCGCGACATGGCGACGTAGCCGACCGCAAACAGCAGCAGCAACACGGTCACGATAAGATAGGTGCCGGCAAAGCCCGCCCCATTGCCCATAAGCATGCCGAGCGGCGTGCCGCCGGCGACCGCGGTGAGCGGCGCCGCCGCCGAAATCACCATGAAGGTGATAGCGCCGACGCCAAGACTGTTCTTGCGCAGCCTGTTGGCGGGCGCCTGTTCCGAAACTGCTGACATTTGTCCCTCCAGTTTTACGAACCCCTGGGTTCGCGGCCGCTCGGCCTGTTCCCTGAATGCCATCGGTTCATTATTTGAACCCTTATTTTGAATATAGACTTGCAAAGAATGCCGATGCCTGTCAAGTTAATTCACACATTAAGTTTCTATCCGAGCGGGAGGCTGGATGGGTACCGTCGGCAAGGCGATTTCACTTCTGGAGCTGTTCACGGCGGACGAGCCCGAGCTCGGACTTTCCGATCTCGCGCGGCGGTGCGCCTTCGACAAGGCGACGACGCGGCGGCTGCTGATGGCGCTGGGCGGCCATGGCTTCGTCGAGCAGGATGCCGGCGCGCGGCACTATCGCCTCGGCGCCGGCCTGTCGCGGCTGGCGCGTATCCGCGAAGCCTGCTTCCCGTTCCTGCAAACGGCAATTCCCGTGGCGCAGGATTTGGCGGGTTCGACAACCGAGACGGTGCATCTGTCGGAATTCGGCGTCGACAGGCTGATCACCGTCCATGTCGAGCATTCAAGCTGGGCAAACCGGGTGAACATCGATGTCGGCCAGCTTCTGCCGCTGCATTCCACCGCCTCCGGCATCGCCTATCTGGCCTTCGCCGACAACGCGACCGTGAAAGCATGCCTGACAGGTTCGCTTGAGGCCTTCACCGATCATACCCTCGTCGAGCCGGCCGCCATTTCAAAGTCGATCGGCGAGGCGCGCGACCGCGGCTATCCGATCTGCGACCAGGGCCATGAGGACGGCGTGATCGGCGTCGCGGCTGCAATCCGCGCCGCCGATGGTCTTGCGCTGGGGACAATTGCGGTGGCAGCCCCGAAGGCCAGGACGACACCGGCTACGATCGTGGAACGAGGGCTTGCGGTTGTGACCGCAGCACGGGAGATTTCGATGCGCCTCAATGGCGAAAACCTGCAAACCCTGAGGAGGCAGGCCTGATGTCTGTAAGTATGGCAACGCCCCGCATCCTGGTCATCGGCACGGGCGACACCAAGACCGACGAACTGCTGTTCATGAAAGCGTGTATCGAGGCATCCGGTGGCCGCGCCGTGATGATGGACGTCAGCGTGCTGGGCGACCCCGCCTATAGTCCCGATCACGACAAGCATGCCGTTGCGCGGGCCGCTGGCGTGACGATGGCCGAAATCGTCTCGAGCGGCGATGAAAACACCGCCATGACATTGATGGCCGTCGGCGCCGTTCAGCTCGTGCGCCAGCTTCATCAGCGCGGCGACATCGACGCCTTCATCGCCATCGGCGGTTCGATGGGAACCGATTTGGCGCTCGATGTCGCGCTGTGCCTGCCGCTCGGCGTGCCGAAATTCGTCGTCTCGACCATCGCCTACTCGCATCTCATTCCGCCCGAGCGTATCGCGCCCGACCTGATGATGATCCTGTGGGCAGGCGGGCTCTACGGCCTCAACACCATCTGCAAGCTGGTCCTTTCCCAGGCCTGCGGCGCGGTGGTCGGTGCGGCGAAGATCGTGCTTGCATCCCGTGCTTCGGCCCCGGCGGTCGGACCGACGATCGGCATGACTTCGCTGGGCAGCAGTTGCCTGCGCTATATGAAGACGCTGAAGCCGGCGTTGGAGCGGCGCGGCTATGATGTCGCGGTCTTTCACACCACCGGGATGGGCGGCCGGGCCTTCGAATCGATCGCCAGCCAGGACCATTTCTGCGCGGTGTTCGACTTCAGCCTGCAGGAGATCACCAATCATCTTGCCGGCTCGGTCGTCAGCTCCGGCGCCGACCGGCTGGAGAATGCCGGCGCCCGCGGCATTCCGCAGATCGCAGCCCCTGGCGCCGTGGACATGGTCGACTTGCCGACCTGGCAGGCGCTGCCGACAAAGTTCGCGCAGCGGCCATTCCATGCTCATAACAGGTTGATCGCCTCGATCACCGTCGATGCCGACGACCGCCGTGAAGTCGCCAGGACCATCGCCGCCAAGATCGGCGCGTCGAAGGGGCGCTCCGCTTTCATCCTGCCCTCCGGCGGCATCCAGGAATGGGATGCGCAGGGCGAGCCGCTGTACGAACCCGAAGCCCTCGCGGCGTTCACCGATGAGATGCGCAAGGCCATTCCCGCCGGCGTCGAGTTCCACGAGATCGACGCCCACATCAACAGCGACGAGTTCGTCGGCAAGGCGCTCGAAATCTTCGACCGCTGGGTCGAGGAAGGCATCATCCCGCGCGGCATGCCGGCCAAGGGAGTGGCTGCGTGAGCGCTGTTCCTGCCCAGGCGCTCGTCCTCGATTTCGGCGGCGTCGTCACCCGGACCCTTTTCGAGACCCATGCCTTGACCGAACAGGCGCTCGGCCTCGCGCCGGGAACGCTGCAATGGCACGGGCCGTTCGACCCGGATTCAGATCCGCTGTGGCGCTCCATGCAGGCCGACGAGATCAGCGAGCGCGATTATTGGCGCACCCGCACCAGCGAAGTCGGCCGGCTCGTCGGCGAGGACTGGCAGGCGATGGAGACATTCGTCCAGCACGCACGCGGAGCCGAGCCGGAAAAGATCGTGCGGCCCGAAGCCGTCCGCGCCATCCGGACCGTGCATGCGGCGGGATTTCGCCTGGCGATCCTGTCCAACGAGCTAGATCTGTTCTATGGCGCCGGCTTCCGTCAGCGGCTGCCGCTGCTCGAGCTGTTCGACACCATCGTCGACGCCACCTATACCGGCATCCTCAAGCCCGATCCGCGCGCCTATGCCTTGGTGACCGAGGCGCTCGGCCTGCCTGCCGGCGCCTGTGTGTTCGTTGACGACCAGCAGCGCAATGTCGATGGCGGCCGTGCCGCCGGCATGCGCACCGTTCATTTCGACGTCGCGCGGCCGGCACTTTCCTATGCCGAGGCCCTCGGCCATTTCGACCTCATCTCCTGAGACATTTGCGGAGCCTTGCGATGCGCGACATCAATTTCCTCACCGAGAAAAACGCCAAGCCGATCTGGCATCCGATGGCACACCCGGCCGAGATGCGGGCCAACCCGCCAAAGGTGATCATGAAAGGCGAAGGCGTGATGGTCACAGACATCGACGGCAACACCGTGCTCGATGCGGTTGGCGGCCTGTGGAACGTCAATCTCGGCTACTCCTGCGACCCCATCAAGAAGGCCATCGCCGACCAACTCAGCGCCCTGCCCTACTATTCCGGGTTTCGCGGCACGTCGACCGGCCCGTCGATCGAGCTCGCTTACGAACTCAGCGAATGGTTCGAACCGGAAGGCATGGTGCGGACCTTCTTCACCTCGGGCGGCTCGGATTCGGTCGAAACCTCACTGCGGCTCGCCCGCCAATACTGGAAGATCCGCGGCCAGGGCGACCGGACAAAATTCCTCGCGCTGAAGAAGGGCTATCACGGCACCCATTTCGGCGGCGCGTCGGTCAACGGCAACGCCAATTTCCGCCGCAACTATGAGCCGCTTATGCCCGGCGTCTTCCACATTCCCGCACCCTGGACCTTCCGCAATCCGTTCGATGAGACCGATCCGGCGCGGCTGGCCAAACTGTGCGCCAAAGCGCTGGAGGACGAGATCGCCTTCCAGGGCGGCGACACCATTGCCGCCTTCATCATGGAGCCGGTTCTCGGCGCCGGCGGCGTCATCGTTCCGCATGACAGCTTCATGCCGCTGGTCCGCGAAATATGCGACCGCCACGAAATCCTGCTGATCGCCGACGAGGTGGTCACGGGCTTCGGTCGCACCGGCGCCTGGTCGGGTTCGCGGCTATCCGGCGTGAAGCCGGATTTCATGACCATCGCCAAGGCGATCACCTCGGGCTATTTCCCGCTCGGCGCCACCTTGATCGGCGCCAAGGTCGCCGACGTCTTCGAGGCCGACAAGACCAGCTTCGGGGCGATCGGTCATGGCTATACCTATTCCGGCCATCCTGTCGGCTGCGCGGCAGGGCTGGCTGCACTTGCCGAGACCAAGCGGCTTCGCCTGGACGAGAACGCAGCCGCGCGCGGCATCGAGCTCGCGGCGACGCTGGAGGGGCTAAAAGCCAAGCACGCGATCGTCGGCGACATCAGGTACAAGGGCCTGATGGCTGCGCTAGAGCTGGTCTCCGATCGCACGACGAAAAAGCCGGTGGACAAGAAGACCATGGCCGTGGTTTCGGAAGCCACCTATGACGCCGGGGTCATGCTGCGCGTGTCCGGCAACAACATCATCCTGTCGCCGCCGCTGATCATCAGCGCCGCCGACGTGGCAAAGATCGGCGAGGCCATCGATGCAGGTCTGTCGAGGGCCTGATAGACCCGCTGACGCAATGGAGTTTGGTACGCAATGACCCAATCTGAGAAGAACCCGAGCGAGGAAGCGCTCGTCAAGCGGCGTGCCCGCCTGCTCGGCGCGAAATCGCAATTGTTCTACGACGAGCCCGTGCACCTGGTGCGCGGCGAAGGCGTCTGGCTCTACGATGCCGACGGCCGCAAGTATCTCGATGCCTACAACAACGTCGCCCATGTCGGCCATTGCCACCCGCATGTGGTCGAGGCCTTGTGCCGTCAGGCAAGCCTGCTCAACACCCACACACGCTATCTGCACACCGCAATTCTCGACTATGTCGAGCGGCTGACGGCGACCTTCGATGCAAGCCTCGCCACCGCAATCCTGACCTGTACCGGCAGCGAGGCCAACGACATAGCGCTGCGCATGGCGCAGGCCGCCTCCGGCAATATGGGCATCATCGCCACCGATGCCACCTATCATGGCAACACGGCGGCTGTTTCGCAGCTGAGCACGCGCATGCCGCCGATCCGCGGCCGCGCCCCCCATGTCAGGCTGGTGCCGGCCCCCGACAGCTATCGCCATCCCGATGCGATGGCCAATGGCAAGGCCTTTGGCGACGCCGTGCGTCAAGCGATCGCTTCGCTGGCACAGGACGGCATTGGCCTGTCTGGCATCATCTTGTGTCCGCTGCTCGCCAATGAAGGTTTCCCGGCTCTGCCCACCGGATTTTTCGACGACGCCTTGGCGGCCGTGCGCGAAGCCGGTGGTCTGGTCATCGCCGACGAAGTGCAGCCCGGCTTCGGCCGCACCGGCAGCCATTTCTGGGGCCATCAGCGCGCCGGCTTCGTCCCCGACATCGTCACCATGGGCAAGCCGATGGGCAATGGCCATCCGATCGCGGCCGTGGTCACCACCAAGGAGATACTGGCGACCTTCCGCGACGCTTTCCGCTACTTCAACACCTTTGGCGGCAACCCGGTCTCCTGCGCGGTCGCCAATGCCGTCCTCGACGTCATCGAACAGGAAAACCTTGTCGCCAACGCGCAAGACGTCGGCGCCTATGCGCTTGGCCTGCTGCGCCCGCTGGCCGATCGGCATGAGTGCATCGGCGAGGTCAGGGGGGCCGGACTGTTCTTCGGCGCCGAGCTGGTCCACGACCGCGACACGCGCGAACCGGCGCCCGACATTGCCGAGCAGGTCGCCAATCGCATGCGCCATCGCGGCGTGCTGATGGGCAAGACCGGCATCCACGGCAATGTGCTCAAGATCCGCCCGCCCATGCCGTTCTCGCGCGACAATGCCGAGTTCCTGATCGGCCTGCTGGACGAGGTGCTGGGCCAAGTCGGCGGAGTGCCGGCGTGAATTCTGTTTCCACCCAATCCCAGCCCGAAACGGCAGCCGATGTCACGGAGCTCGCCAGGCGTGCGCTCGAACATTGGGGCGTCCGCAACTCTGAGCCGGAACTTCTGAAGCACCGCGAGAACGCCGTCTTCCGCGTGCGGCTGCCGGATGGCCAGCCGGCAGCCATGCGCATCCACCGGCTCGGCTACCACACGGACGCCGCGCTGCGTTCGGAACTGCAATGGATGGGCTTCCTGCAATCCGCCGGCGTCGCCACGCCGTCTTGCGTCGCAACACAGGCCGGCGATCCGTTCGTGCTTGTCAGAACGGCCACCTCGGCGCAGCCCCGGCAGGCCGATTGCCTGAGCTGGCTGGAGGGCCGCGCCGTGGGCGCACGCGGCGT
The DNA here is from genome assembly GCF_000503155.1 of Mesorhizobium sp. LSJC285A00. Taxonomy (NCBI): domain Bacteria; kingdom Pseudomonadati; phylum Pseudomonadota; class Alphaproteobacteria; order Hyphomicrobiales; family Phyllobacteriaceae; genus Mesorhizobium; species Mesorhizobium sp. LSJC285A00. The sequence continues at coordinate 122,537 of NZ_AYVK01000002.1, read as the reverse complement.
GCCACTGGCCTACACGGCCGACCAGTCGATCCAGATCTTCACGGCGATCGGGCGGACCATCGCCCATATGCACAATGTCACTGCCTCGTGGACGCCGCCCGCGGGCTTCGTCCGCCATGCCTGGGACTTCGACGGCTTCTTCGGTGCGAACCCGGTCTGGGGCCGGTTCGAGACCTCGCCCTTTCTCGATGGTCCTCGCCGCGCGCTGGTCTTGCAGGCGCGCGACAAGGCAGTGAAGGCGCTGTCGGAACATGAGCGCAGCGCGCGCAATTTCGGCATCATCCACGCCGATCTGGTGCGCGAAAATGTGCTCATCCATGACAGCGCGGTGCGCATCATCGATTTCGACGATTGCGGCCATGGCTGGCACATGTACGACCTTGCCGTCGCCCTCTATCAGAACCGCGAGGAGGCGATCTACCCGCTGATCGAAACCGCTTTGCTTGACGGCTACCAGCAAGAGCGTGCGCTGATCCCGCAGGACATCGCCGCATTGCCTCTATTCGCCGCGTTGCGTGCCTTCGCCTTTCTTGGCTGGGTGCAAAGCCGCGTCGAAGGCGACATCACCAGGGATGTCGGCTTGCGGATGTCGACCATCGCAGCCGATGTGGTGATTGACTACCTGCGCGGCGAACAGCCCAACTGACGAGCCGATGAGAGCCGTCAGCTCTTGGCGAAATGGATGCTGACCGTTCCCGAGCTGCCGAAGTCGGCGACGATGGTATCGCCGGGCCGCGCCTCGACCGGGCGCACAAACGATCCGGACAGCACCACCTCGCCGGCCGCGATGGACATGCCGTAGCGGGCGAGCCTGTCCGCCAGCCAGGCAATGCCCATCGCCGGATGGTTGAGCACGCCGGCGCCAAGCCCGGTCTCCTCGACCTCCGCATTGCGCGAGACGATGGCGCCGATCCAGCGCATATCGGCTTCATCGGGTCGTTGCGGCCGGCCGCCGATGACAATGCCGGCATTGGCGGCGTTGTCGGAAATCGTATCGAAGAAAGTGCGCGCCTTCTTTGTCTCGGCATTGACGCGTTCGATGCGCGTGTCGAGGATTTCGAGCGCCGGCGTGATATAATCGGTGGCGTTGAGCACGTCGAAGATGGTCACGCCTGGGCCCCTCAGCGGCGCCTTCATGACGAAGGCTATCTCGGCCTCGACGCGCGGCTGGATGAAGCGGCCGACGGGTATCGTCGCGCCGTCGTTGAAGAACATGTCGTCGAACAGCACGCCCGAATCCGGCGTGTCGATGGCGAGCGCATATTGCATCGCCTTCGATGTCAGGCCGATCTTCCAGCCCTTCGGGGTCAGCCCGGCATCGGTCTTGCGTTTCACCAGCGCTGCCTGGACGCGATAGGCATCCTCCATCGTCGCGTCGGGAAAATCGAGGCTGAGCAGACGGATCTGGCGGCGCGAACGCTCGGCTTCGAACAGCCTTGCCGCGGCATCTTCAACTTGCTCGGGGGTCACGATGCTGCCTCGTCGACGACCCCGTTGCGGAGCACGCCGATGCCGTCGGCTTCGACTTCGATCACGTCGCCCGGCTTCAGCCAGATCGGCGGGTCGAAGCGGGCGCCGGCGCCGGTCGGCGTACCGGTGACGATGATATCGCCTGGCACCAGCGTGGTGAAGGTGGAGACATAGGCGATGATCTTGCGGAACGAGAAGATCATCCGGCTGGTGCGGTCCTGCTGGCGCAATTCGCCATTGACGCGGGTGGTCAGCGCGATGTCGGCAATCTGCGCCTCGTCGGTGAACGGCACCAGCCACGGACCGAGCGAGCCGGTGCGGTCGAAATTCTTGCCCTGCGTGACGTTGAACTTGGCGTGCCGTACCCAATCGCGAATGGTGCCTTCGTTGCACAGGGATAGTGCCGCGATATGGTCAAGCGCATCCCTCTCGGCGATGCGTCGTCCACCCTTGCCGATGACGATGACGATCTCGCCCTCATAGTCCAGCTGCGGCGATTCCGGCGGCCGCACCAGCGGCGCGTCGTGGCCGACGAAGGAGCGGGGGAAGCGGATGAACAGCGACGGGTTGGAAGGCGCGGCCTGGCCGTCCTTGTACTCTTCGTTGCGGTCCGGGTAGTTGACGCCGACGCAGATGATCTTTTCCGGCGACGGCAGAGGGATTTCATAAGCGATGGCGCCGACTGGAAAATCGACGGCGTAGGCTTCGGCCTCTTCCGCCAGCCGCCGTAGCACGCCGGCCTCGATCACTTCGCGCAGCGTCGGCCACTGGCTGTGCCGCGCCGACAGGTCGACGACGCCCTTATCTGTGACCACGCCATAGCGCGTCTTGCCGCCAACGGTGAAGGTGGCGAGCCGCCCAGGTGCAGTCATCCCGGTCTCCGTCAGGTTCGCGTCTGTGGTCACGGTGCGATGATCGGCGACGCCGTCAAATCCGGTTGGCGTGCGGCCGCGCCGGCAAAGGTGCTGCCCTCCTCGAACCAGCTTTTCGGCGCCGGCGCGCCCCACAGCGTCTGGCGCTGCGGGTCCTTGAGGTCCCACTTGATCGGCTCCAGATCCGGATCGACCGTCTGGTAGTCCGAGCAGTAGATCTCGATGCGGTGATTGTCCGGGTCTCTGACATAGAGGAAGAAGGCGTTGGAAATGCCATGCCGGCCGGGGCCGCGCTCGATATTTGCGAGGTAACCCGTCGTCGCCATCAGATCGAGCAGGTCGATGATGTTGAGCGGTGTCGGCACCCAGAAGGCGACGTGATGCAGGCGCGGACCCACACCGTTGGTGAAGGCGATGTCGTGGACGCCGCCCTTGCGGTGCGTCCAGGCCGCCCACAGCTTTCCGCTACTGGCATCCTCGGTGTATTCGGTGACGCGGAAGCCAAGCTCGTTGTAGAAGGCGACGGACTCGTCGACATTGGGCGAGAAGCAGTTGAAGTGGTCGATGCGCAGCGGCTTCACGCCCTTGTAAAGCGCATATTTCTGATGAATCGGCGGCAGCCTTTCCATTTGGGCAAAGAACTCGAGCGGAATGCCGTGCGGGTCGCGGGTGCGGAAGGTGCGCGACTGGTACGGTCGCTCGACCCACTCGACCGGCAGGCCTTTTGCCTTGAAGAAATGCTCGGCCTTGTCGAGATCCTCATCCGAAAAAACCTTGAAGCCGAGATCGCGGGCTTCGGCGCTGCCGGCCTTCTTCAGCACGATGCAGTGGTGTCCGCGCTCTTCCAACGCCCTTAGATAGATGGCTTCCGATGTCTCGTCGGTAACCTGCAGGCCGAGCGTGTCGACATAGAAGGCGCGGGATTTCGCAAGGTCGGTGACCGCCAGTTCGACATGGCTGAGGCGCACGATGTTGAAGGCGGGATAGAGGTTTGGTTTGGGCAGTGGCATCCGATGTCCTCCGGTCAGCCGCCGAGTTTCTGGATCGCGTGCGCTGAAGTGGCGAAGGCGATGTTCTTCGTCTCCATGTAGAAATCGAAGGAATGGTCGCCGCCGTCGCGGCCGATGCCGGAATTCTTGACGCCGCCAAACGGCGTCGGCAAATGCCGCACATTCTCCGAATTGACCCAGATCATGCCGGCGTCCAGCGCATCGGTGAAGCGGAAGGCGCGGGTAACATCCGACGTCCAGAGATAGCCGGTCAGGCCGTATTGGGTGTCGTTGGCCAGCGCCAGCGCTTCGGCCTCGTCCTTGAAGGAAATGGCAGTCAGCACCGGCCCGAAAATCTCTTCCTGGGCAATGCGCATCCTGTTGGTGGCGCCGGTAAACAGCGTCGGGCTGACATAGCAGCCACCGCCCGGACCGGCGAACTTGCCGCCGCCGGCGGCTACCACCGCGCCTTCCGATTTGCCGATCTCGATATAGGACAGCACCTTTTCCTCGTGCACCGGATGGATCAGCGGACCGACCACCGTTTTGGGATCGAGCGGATGGCCAACCTTGATGCGCTTTGCCTTCTCCGCGACCAGATCCGTGAATGTGTCGTAGACCGAGGCTTCGACCAGCAGCCGCGACGATGAGGTGCAGCGTTCGCCGTTGAGCGAGTAGATCATGAACACGGCCGCATCCGCCGCACGTTCGAGATCGGCGTCGGCGAAGACGATCACCGGGTTCTTCCCGCCCAGTTCGAAATGCACGCGCTTCAGCGTATCGGCGCCCTGTTTCATGATCATCGAGCCGGTGCGGCTCTCACCGACAAAACCGATCGCCTTGATGTCAGGGTGCTCGGTCAGCGCCTTGCCGGCGTGCTCGCCGAGGCCGTTGACCAGGTTCCACACGCCTTTCGGCAGGCCGGCCTCCTCGGCGATCTCGACCAGCAGGCGAGCGGTCAGCGGCGAAAATTCGGCCGGCTTGTGGACGACGGTGCAGCCTGCCGCCAGCGCCGGCGCGATCTTCCATGTCGACAGCATGAACGGCGTGTTCCACGGCGTGATGATGCCGACCGGGCCGATCGGCACGCGCGTGGTGATGTTGACCTGGCCTGTCGTGCGCAGCGTCTCGCCGTCGCGCGCTTCCGGCGCGCGGTCGGCGAAGAAGCGGAAATTCTCGGCGCCGCGCAGCGCGGCCTTGGCCATGAATTTCAGCGCCTGGCCGGTGTCCATGCACTCGACGAAGGCGATCTCCTCGGCGCGCGCTTCGATCGCATCGGCTATCTTGTGCAGCAGCTTCTTGCGCCCGTCGCCCGGCATGGCGGCCCAGGCCGGGAACGCCGCCTTTGCCGCCTTGGCGGCGCGGTCGATATCGGCGGCACTGCCACGCGCGACCTTGGCCAGCGGCTTGAGATCGACCGGAGACATGCTCTCGAAGGTCGAGCCATCCACCGCCGGCACCGCTTCGCCGCCGATCTGGTTCAGCACGCCGTCGCGCTTGAAACGGGCCAGATAGGCCTCGGCCTTTTTCAGATTGCCTTCGAGGTCGGACATATCAGCTTCCGTCACTTGCCGCGCAGTCGCGGATGGATTGCGTTTTTCTTCCAGCTCAGTACCGGGTCGATCTCCCTGATCTCCAGGGAAAGAGCGAAATGCGGGGTATCGAACAGGGGGCCAAGGTATTCGCTCACCGCGGCGAAGACCGCCTCCCCGGTTCGTTTCTTGTCCTCGGCGCTGCGCCCGGTTCCAATGCGAAACGACATGTCGAGGAAAGCGTTTTCCGGCAGGCTGTCGGCGATGGCATAGGCTTCCGCACGGAAGGCCCGCACCCGCACCGCGCCGGTTTCAAACAGCCCGGTGCCGAGCACGGTGCGCAACACCAGCGCGCACAATTCGCTCATGTCGACCTTGGCATCGAGGTTGGCCGAATACTCGATGGAAAAGTGAGGCACCGCGTCTCGCCTCCCGGATTGTTGCGCTGCTGTAGTTAACGCGTTAATTACATGCAGCATCACTGAAGTCAAGCCTTGCATCCAAGTTGAGGCGACGATACGGGATGGAAAGGTCAGGTTTTGGCGTGCGGTCCCGCCGACCGCCCGCATCATTGGGGACGCTGCTTCTTGCTGCCTGAAAACACCCGTCGTTCTCTGCCGATGGCGCTGCTCCATGCCCGCGAAGTGGTGATGGCGCGGTTTCGTCCAATGCTGGCGGCGCATGATGTGACCGAACAGCAATGGCGCGTGCTGCGCGTTCTGAGCGAGGCCGGCGCTGTCGAGGCGACGGAACTTGCCGATCGCGCTTCGGTGCTGCCGCCCAGCCTGACACGCATCATCAAGACGCTCGAGGGCCGAAAATTCATCACCCGCAACAAGGCGGAAGGCGATGGCCGCCGTGTCGTGCTGACGATCGCCCCGGCGGGTTCCGCCCTGATCGATGCCTTGTCGCCGGAACGCCTCGTCATCTACCGCGACATCGAACAGCGCTTCGGACATGAGAGGCTCGAGCAATTGCTCGATCTGCTGGAGAGCCTGATCGCCGGCGAGAGCTGATTGCTGCGGCTCAGCCGCCAAAGCTGCCAAGCCGCGTCGGCTGCGTGTAATTGCGGTCGACATAGAGCAAGGCCGAGCCGCCGCTGCCGTGCCTGACGTCGATAACGCGGCCGATCATGACATTATGCGTGCCGACGATGTGCACATCCTCGATCTCGCAATCGAAATTGACGATCGCATCGGACAGCGCTGGCGTCCCCGAGGTCAGCGTTTGCCAGCGCGCCGCCGAATAGCGTGCCTCCATGTCCCTGGTCGCGCCGGCGAACTTGCCGGCCAGGTGCATATGGTCATGCGTCAGCACGTTGACGCAGAAGCGCCGGTTGGCGAGAAACATGGCCGCCTGCGTCGAGCGGCCGTTCATGCACACCAGCAGTGTCGGAGGTTCGTCCGACACACTGCACATGGCGGTGGCGGTGAAGCCGCCGCGCCCGGCCGGGCCATCTGTCGTGACGATGTTGACCGGCGCGCAGACCCTTGCCATGGCGTCGCGGAAATCGGCCTTCGAAATCTGCGTGGCCATCTGACATCACCCCGCCGATGAAGCGAGCGGATTGAGCCAGGTATCTCCCGTCCAGCCATTCTCGTCATAGTCGGCCATGCAGGTATCGACCAGTTCTTCCATGGCCTTCAGCCGGCCGCCGCGTTCGGCGCCCTTCAGCACCTGCAGCCGCACCTCTTCCGGCGCACCGGCATAGTTGAGTTCGTAGAGCGCGTGGCGGCCGCCGAACTCGGTGCCGGTCGCGTCCCACAACAGTTTCATGATCTTGATGCGCTCGACATGGCCCATGTCGTTGGAACCGCGCACATACTGCGCGAGGTATTTGTCGATCTCGGGATTGTTGAAGTCGCGCACCGATGACGGCAGGTAGATCAAGCCGGAGGCGATCACCCGGCGCACCGTGTCGATGACGCGCGGATAGGCTTCCGACATGAAAGTCCGGTAGGCAAGGGCTGCTTCCAGGTTGGGCAGGACAGCGCCATTCGCCCAGGGGATCGGATTGTAGGCCATGGCGTTGGAAAAGCTCCAGAACATGTGCCTGAGCGCGATGACCTCGCCCAGCGCCGCCTGGTTGCCGCGGAAGGCATCGCCGCCGGTGGCGCGCAGCGCCTTTGCCAGCAGGCCGGCGAGGAAGTCGAGCTTGACGGCAAAGCGTGTGCAGCCCTGGAAGCAATAGCCATGCATGAAGCCCGAAGCCGGATGGAAGGACAGGATTTTCTGCGCCTCGCGCAGCACCAGCACGTCCTCCCAGGGGATGAAGACATTGTCGAGCACCAGGATGGCATCGTTCTCGTCGAAGCGCGACGACAACGGATAGTCGAACGGAGCCGCCGCCGTGTTGGCCGTCTGCTCATAGGAGACGCGGCAGAACATCTTTACCCCCGGCGCATTCATCGGCACGATGAACATGACCGACAGCGACGGATCTTCGGTGACCGTCGCCGAACTCTGCGCCAGGAAATTGTAGTGGGTCAGCGCCGAGGACGTCGCCACCACCTTGGCGCCGGAGACATAGATGCCGGCGTCGGTCTCCTTGGTGATGTGGACGAAGACATCCTTCACCTGTTCGGCCGGCTTGTGGCGGTCGATCGGCGGGTTGACGATGGCGTGGTTCATGAACAGCACGGCTTCCTGCGCACGCTTGTGCCAGGCGAGCGCATTGTCCTTGAACGGGCCGTACCAGTCGGCATTGGCGCCGAGCGTGTTCATCAGTGCCGCCTTGTAATCGGGCGTGCGGCCCATCCAGCCATAGGACATGCGTGACCACTCGGCGATCGCGGTCTGCTGGGCCGCGAGTTCGCCGGAGGATTTGGCGACGCGGAAATATTTGTGGGTGTAGCCGCCCGAACCGGTATCGGTAGGCGAGGTCAGCGCGCCCTGCCGCTTGGGATCGTGCAGCGCATCATAGAGGCGCGCCAGCGACCGCGCCGAATTGCGCATCGCCGGATGGGTGGTGACATCGGCGATGCGCTCGCCGTTGATGTAGACCTCGCGGCCGTCGCGCAAGCTCTCCAGATACTCGGCCCCGGTGAACGGGCGCCCATTGTCGGCACGAAAGTCTTCCGATCGCATGATGTTCCTCCACTTATGGCATCAACTCTAGCGCTCCTGGCAAGGATCGGTTAGGACGTAACGGCAAAACCGATTGGACTTTTTCCGGCGCCATGAGCCTCAATTCCATTCCTGATTTCTTTGTCTATGGCGAGCCGGTGCGGCCGCTTGATGTCGGCTTCCTGCATGTCGAGACGGTGCTTGCGCGCAGCAACATTCATCTCGGCCAGGTTGCCGCGCACAAGCATCCGCAAATGGGCCAGATCACCTACTGGACCAGCGGATCCGGCACCTACCGCATCGAAGACCAATCCTGGGACTTTTCGGCACCGGCCGTCAGCTTCGTGCCGAGCACCATCGTGCATGGCTTCTCGATCGGGCCCGGCACCGACGCCATCGTCGTTTCGGTCGCCGATGATGCGCTTGCGGCAATAGCCGCTCACAGCCTGCTGCCATTGGACCGGCCGGTCTTTGCCGATAGCCTTCCTCAGCACGTCGCGTGGAAAAGGCTGGCGGCGGTGCTGGAGATGATCGCCGCCGAATATGCCGAGGCGCAGGCCGGCAGTGACAAGACCCTGCCGGCGCTGATCGCCGTCGCGCTCTCGCACATCGCGCGCCTTGGTCCCGAGGTAATGGATGCCACCGGTTCTTCCGATGCTGCATTGGCGCGCGGCTTGCGCCGTCTGGTCGATGCGCATTTCCGCGACAACTGGCCCGTCGACCGCTACGTCGGGGCGCTGGCCACGACACCGCATCTTCTCGACAAGGCCGCCCATACGGTGCTTGGCAGCGGCGTCAAGCGGCTCATGGGCGAGCGACGGTTGCTGGAGGCCAAGCGGTTGCTGCTGTTCACCGTGCGCACCGTCGAGGACATCGCCTACGAAATCGGCTTCGAAGATCCGGCCTATTTCTCACGCTTCTTCCGGGAGCGGGTTGGCCAGGCGCCCGCCGCCTGGCGCCGCGCGCAGCTGGGGCAGAGTTGAAGCTTCCGCGCCGGCCAGGATCAGGCGTTTGGGCCGACACGCCGGCCAGGCACGGCGCCGCCGAGTTGATCCACCTGTTGATAGGTGTTGCCGCGCAGCATCACCCCGCACGGCGCGGCGCATCGAGATTGATGTCGCCGCGAAACTTGCTGGTGTTTTTTGTCGCTTCCAAACGGTTCGTTATTTGAACCACCAATTTACGTGCTATGAGCGGACTGCAAGGTGGATTGGCTTCCGTCCCATGCGAAGTATCTTGAGGATGCACGATGAGCACAGTCGGCAAAGCGATATCGCTGTTGGAGCAGTTCACGCTCGGCGAACCGGAGATCGGCCTGTCCGAGCTCGCCCGCAAAACCGGCCTCGACAAGGCAACGGCGCGGCGCCTGCTGATGGCGCTGGCCGACCACCGCCTGATCGAACAAGAGCCGGCAAGCCGCCGCTACCGGCTCGGCGCCGGCCTGTCGCGGCTGGCCCGCTTTCGCGACGCGCATTTTCCCTTCGTGCGCGTGGCAGCACCTGTGGTTCGCGAGCTGGCGCTGGAAACCGGCGAGACGGTGCATCTGTCGGAATTCAGCGCCGGCGCACTGCTGACGGTCCATGTCGAGCTCTCGGCAAAGGCCAACCGGGTCAATGTCGATGTCGGCCAGGTGCTGCCCTTGCACGGCACCGCCTCCGGCATCGCCTTTCTCGCCGCTTCGCCTCGGGAAGCGGCCGAGGCCTATGTCGACAAGCCGTTGCCGACCTTCACGCCACACACGGTGACGCAGCCCGAAAGGCTGATGAAGGCGATCCGGCTTGCCGCCAAGCGCGGCTATTCCTCGAGCTCCCAAGGCTATGAAGAAGGCGTGCACAGCATAGCCGCGGCAATCCTCGGCTCCGATGGGCGTCCTCTCGGTGCGCTCGCGGTGGCCTCGCCTGTGTCACGCGCCGATGACAGCATGGCAGCCAGCCAGGGCGAAGCGGTGATCCAGGCGGCGCGGCTGATTTCAGCGCGCCTGGCCGGCGAAGCCTGACATCTCTACCGTCGCAGGGGAGATGATTAGCGGGTTAAGTTCCCAGCGGCGCACCGGCCTTGCCGCGAGACCGGAACGCTTCGTCTGGGACAGGCGGCTGGAGCGCAGCAAGGAAGAATTGTTGTCGCCCGCCCGCGCGTCGCCCACGATCTCGGAAATCGCCTTTGCCTGCGGGTTCAATTCGAGTGCGCATTTTTCGCGCGCGTTCGAGAGCCGGTACGATGTGGCCCGCGGGAGTTGCGCCAGAGGCTGAGGGCGGTGGTGCATTAAGGGGTGGGCCGTTTGCCGGATCTTGGAGAGCGCCGTAGCTCGCCGAAAGCCGGCATCCGGCAGCAAGTTCTACATATTGGCAGCGGTTGGCCGCACGATCACTTCGTTGACGTCGACGCCATCGGGTTGATCAAGCGCAAAACGGATCGCCCGTGCAATGGCGTCCGGTGTGAGCGACTTCTGCCGCCATTCTTTCAGAGCCGTGGCGACCTGAGTATCGCTGATATCGTCGCCCAGTTCGGTTGCGGTCACTCCGGGGGAGATGATCGTGGCGCGGATGTCGTCATGCTCCTGCCGCAGCCCCTCCGTGATTGCCCAGACGGCATATTTCGTGCCGCAATAGACCGCCGCGGTGGGCAGCACGATATGCGCGCCGACCGAGGCGACATTGACGATATGCCCATTCTTCTGGGCGACGAAGCGCGGCAGCACCGCGGCGATCCCGTTCAGCACGCCGCCGATGTTGACATTGATCATGCGAGACCACTCATCGCGCTTCAGCGCGGCAAGCGGCGACAGCGGCATGACGCCGGCATTGTTGACCAGCACATCGATCTGCCCGAATTCGGCATGAGCGGCATCGGCAAAAGCGTCGAAATTCGCCGCGTCAGTCACGTCGAGTTCGCGCCACGCGACGCCTTTGCCTATTTCTGCGGCCAGCGCCTTGAGCCGCTCGGTGCGGCGGGCCCCGATGAACAGTCTGGCGCCGGCACCGGCAAGTTCCCGAACCGTCGCTTCGCCGATGCCGCTGGAGGCGCCGGTGATGAGTACAACCTTGTCTTTAAGTCCCGTCATGATCGTTCCTTTTTCGCTGCGGTGACGGGGAGATAGATGGCGCGAACCGGCAAAGGCCGGTAGCGTGATCGTCCAAAGAGTTTGCACGATCCTCCAAATGAACTCGAAATGCCTTGCAACATTTCGCGCCATGAAGATTTATGCGGCATGGAGAAAATCAATGAACTCGCCGAGCTGATCACCCGCTTTGCGCCGAAATCTGGCATGGCCGGCACTGCGGTGCCGCGGCTGTCGCTCATTCGCGCCAACCAGCCCAGTGCACCCGTGCCTGCGGTCTACGAGGCGTCGCTTTGCATAATCGCCCAAGGATCGAAGCGCGTCTCGCTGGCCGACCAGAGCGTGGTCTATGACGCATCGAGCTACCTGCTCGTCTCGGTCGACCTGCCGCTGGTCGGGCATGTGTTGGAGGCGAGCCCGGCGGCGCCCTACCTCTGTTGCAAGATAGATTTTGATTCCACCGCGCTGGCCGAACTGCTTGTGAAAGAAGGACGTGCATCCCCCAGCAGGGATCTGCCGGTGTTAGCTGCCTATCCAAGTGACCCCGACCTGATTGATGCCGCCTGTCGGCTTGTCAGGCTGCTCGATCGCCCCGAGAGCGTCACCGTGCTGGCGCCGCTGATCGAACGCGAAATCCTTTACCGGCTCCTCACCGGACCGCACGGTGACACGCTTCGCCAGATGGCGTCGGTGGACAGCCACCTGAACCAGGTCAGCCGCGCCATCGCCACGATCCGCAATCATTTCCAGGCACAACTGCGCATCGAAGAGATTGCGGCGGCATCAGGCATGAGCGCGTCGTCCCTTCATGCCCATTTCAAGGCGATTACGCGCATGACCCCGCTCGAATACCAGAAGCAGCTGCGCCTGCAGGAGGCGCGAAGGATTATGCTTGCCGGCGGCGCAAACGCAGGCACGGCCGGGTTCGCGGTGGGCTATGACAGCCCTTCGCAGTTCAGCCGAGAATATCGTCGCCTGTTCGGTGCGCCGCCCCGGAAAGATATTGACCGCCTTCAGGCAACACCCAGTTCGGCTGCGGCTTATTGAGTTTTCCGAGCGGCATGCGCCAGCCATGGCTGGTCAGGAGCCAGCCGCCTCCAGGTGGCGAAGCGTCCGATCATGCTCGGTAGAACTCCCGGTACCATTCGACAAAGCGCGGAACCCCTATTTCGATCGGGATTTTGGGCTTGAAGCCGGTCGCCTCCTCGAGCGAGCTGACATTGGCGAAAGTTGCCGGAACGTCGCCTGGCTGAAGTGGCCTGAGGTTGCGGTTTGCCTTGCGTCCCAGCGCGTCTTCGAGCACCTCGATCAATCGGTTCAGTTGAACGGGCGAATTGCCGCCGATGTTGTGAATCCTGAACGGGGCGTTGCTGGTCGCTGGGTCTGGCGCGACACTTTTCCACTCAGGATTGGGTGTCGCGGGTTGCTGCATGACGCGGATAATACCTTCGACAATGTCGTCGATATAGGTGAAATCCCGCTGCATGTTGCCATAGTTGAAGACCTCGATCGGCTCGCCGGCGAGGATAGCCTTGGCGAAGATGAACAGCGCCATGTCCGGCCGCCCCCACGGACCATAGACGGTGAAAAAACGCAGCCCGGTGGTCGGCAGTCCAAACAGATGGCTGTATGTGTGCGCCATCAGCTCGTTCGCCTTCTTGCTTGCGGCGTAAAGGCTGAGCGGATGGTCCGCCGGATCGTGCACGGAAAACGGCATGCGGGTGCTGCCGCCATAAATCGAACTCGACGATGCATAGACCAGATGGCCGACGGACGCCTGCCGGCATCCTTCCAGGATGTTGACAAAGCCGCTGAGGTTGCTTTCCACATAGGCGTGCGGATTGCTGATCGAATAGCGTACGCCGGCTTGCGCCGCGAGATTGACGACAACCTCCGGCGCGGCCGAAAGGAAGAGCTCCGAAATACGGTCCCGCTCCGTGAGATCGGCATGCTCGAAACAAAAATTCGAAAACGCTTTCAGCCGCTCGAGACGAGCCTGCTTCAGGCTGACGTCATAATACTCGTTCATGGAGTCGAGGCCGATAACCTGGCCTCCTTCGGCAAGCAGCCTCAGGCAAAGATGAAACCCTATGAACCCGGCTGCGCCGGTGATCAGTATCGGCCTGCTTGATGTCACTGCATATCCTAGCGTTAATTTCAGGCGAGCTTTACAAGCTCCAGTATTTTATGTTGTCGGGAACTTCATTGGGCTTGATGGCCGACTTGACATCGAACAGTGTCCCCCCCGGCCTGATCATTTGAAGAAGACGCGCTCTTTCGTTGGTGAGATATTGCCTGTGAGGCACCGCCAGAACAAGCGCCTGCAAATCGTTTATCTCATCGAGCGGCAGGATTGTTTCGCCGTGATCACGCCGAGCGGTTTCGACATCGGCAAGGGGATCATGGACTTTGGGGACAATTCCGAACTGCCTTAGTTCCTTGACCATGTCGAAAACGCGGCTGTTGCGCAAATCCGGCACGTCCTCCTTGAATGTCAGCCCGAGAATGCCGACAGAAGCCCCTTTGACGGGCGTGTCAGAACCAATCAGCCGTTTGACAACCTGCTGGGCGACGAAGGCCCCCATGCCGTCATTGATGCGACGTCCGGCGAGGATGATCTGCGGATGGTAACCTTCGGCCTCGGCCTTGGCGGTCAAATAATATGGATCGACGCTGATGCAGTGGCCGCCGACGAACCCCGGTTTGAAGGGAAGGAAGTTCCATTTCGTCGACGCAGCATCAAGAACATCCTGCGTCCGGATATCGAGCCGCTCGAAGATCATTGCCAGTTCGTTCATCAGCGCGATGTTCAGATCGCGCTGGGTGTTCTCGATAACCTTCGCTGCCTCGGCCACCTTGATCGACGGGGCGCGGTAGACGCCGGCATCGATGATACGGCCATAAACGTTCGCGACGCGCTCCAGCGTCTCGTTATTCTCGCCGGAGACGACTTTGACGATCTTTTGCAGCGAGTGTTCCCGATCGCCGGGGTTGGCGCGTTCGGGCGAATAGCCGAGGGCAAAGTCGCGGGGATGTCGCAGGCCGGAAACCTGCTCGATGATCGGCCCACAGAAATCTTCGGTCACACCTGGATAGACTGTCGACTCAAAAACGACGACGGCGCCTTTGCTCACCGCCTCGCCGACGAGTTCGGACGCCAGTTTCAAAGAAGCTAGATCGGGAGCGCGATTTGCGTCGATAGGGGTTGGCACGGCGACGATGAAGAAAGTAGCGCCTTTCAACATCTCCCGGTCGGTGGTCAGCCCTATCGAGGTCTCCTTGAGCGCCGTTGCATCAACTTCTCCCGTACGATCGACGCCGCCACGCAATTCCCCGATCCGACGCTCGCTGATGTCAAAAGCTATGGTGCCGGGGAAAACCTTCCCAAAGGCAATGGCTACCGGCAGGCCGACATAACCCAGGCCGATAACTGCAATGCGTTCGGACATCCGTGGGGTTCCTCGAGCCACCTGTTGAGCCGACGTGCTTGTATGGCAGGCTGTTGGCCAATTCAACGATGCTCTATCGCGAAGAGGAATGTCTCACGAAAAATGGTCGTTGCCATTTTCATGTTGCCATCCGCCGATGCCATCGATGTTGTGGATAAAATCCAGCAGGACCGGGTTTCGAGCCACTCTCTGCTGCGGATTGGGGTGAACCGTCAGGTTCTGCCGGCCATCTACGCAGCGGCGGCCCTGACGACAGGGCTGATATTCTCTGCTGCCAATCCATAGGCCACTATCGGCCTCAATCGTGCCTTCTGATCAAACCAAATGCCGGGATCGGAATTCGCATCGGCACCGAGCGGATCTGCGAAATTTCAGTTTGGTCCTTGTGCATTGGCTGCGGACACGTCGTATCCTGCGTGTGGCGACCGATATCTGGTCGATCAGCATTTGCCTGGGAGCAGAAATTGGCCAGACTCTATGACAGCCGCAGACGCATTCTCGTTACCGGGGGCGCAGGGTTTATCGGCTCGCATCTTATTGACCGCCTGTTGGAACGAGGCGACGAAATCTTGTGTGTCGACAACCTTTTCACCGGATCAAAGCGCAATATCGACCATTTGGCCAAGCATCCCCGCTTCGAATTCATGCGCCATGACGTGACCTTTCCGCTCTACGTCGAAGTCGATGAGATTTACAACCTGGCGTGTCCGGCCTCGCCTGTTCACTACCAGTACGACCCGGTTCAGACGATCAAGACCGCCGTGCACGGCGCCATCAATGTTCTTGGATTGGCAAAGCGGCTGAAATGCAAAGTCTTTCAGGCCTCCACCAGCGAGGTCTATGGTGACGCGTCTGTGCATCCGCAGCCGGAGAGTTACTGGGGCAATGTAAACCCGATCGGGCCGCGCTCATGCTACGATGAAGGCAAACGCTGCGCCGAAACGCTGTTCTTCGACTATCACCGACAACATGGCTTGTGGGTCAAGGTCGCGCGGATTTTCAATACGTTCGGGCCGCGCATGCACCCGGCAGACGGCAGGGTTGTCTCAAATTTCATCGTGCAAGCGCTTCGTGGTGAACCGATAACCATTTTCGGCGACGGCTCACAGACAAGGTCGTTTTGCTACGTCGACGACCTGGTGAGCGGCATGCTGCGCCTCATGGATACGGGGCCGGAGGTGACCGGTCCAGTAAACATCGGCAATCCAAGGGAAGTAACGATCAGGCGCTTGGCCGAACTGACGACGCAGATGACCGGATCAGGTTCGGATATAATTTACCGCGATCTTCCGCAAGACGATCCGCGGCACCGCCAGCCCGATATCACCCTTGCCAAAAGGCTTGTCGGCTGGGAGCCGACGGTGACTTTGGAAGCCGGGCTGCAACAGACGATCGACTATTTCAAAGCCCTGCTGCCGAAGGTTTCCACAAACTCGCCTTGACCCGGCACCGCAGTGCAACCGTCAAGTCTGACCGATCACCGTCGTGGTAGCGACGCCTTTTGCAGTCGACTCCGGTAGGCTTGAAGTTTTTTGAATTCTAATTATTTTAAGCTTGAAATTATTTGAAGAACCATGGCGCTTCATCCGTCCGAGCCGGGACACCGGCATTTGGCGGAGAGCAGAAGGAGGAGGAAGATTTGCCGTCGTTCCGGGATAAAACTCCATGAACACAGCACGATTTTCCGAGAGTGTCACAGGCAAGATCGTCGATGGCGTTCTCGTCGTCACGATCGAAAATCCGCCGGTCAACGCGCTGTCCTTCCATGTCAGGGCCGGACTGATGGCTGCGCTTGGGCGTGCGGCGTCGGATGAAGTGTCTGCCGTGGTGCTGACCGCCATTGGGCGCACCTTCATCGGTGGCGCCGATATCAAGGAATTCGGCAAGCCCGCTGTCTCGCCCACACTGCCTGACGTGATCGAAGCGATCGAGAGCTTCGCCAAACCGATCGTGGCGGCAGCAGGCGGCGCGGCGCTCGGCGGCGGCTGCGAGATTGCGCTGGCCTGCCACTACCGGGTGGCCAGCAAGGCGGCCAGCTTCAGCCTGCCCGAGGTCAAGCTCGGGTTAGTGCCTGGGGCCGGCGGAACCCAACGCCTGCCCCGCCTCATCGGCACGGTCGCCGCAATTGACCTGATCGGCACGGGTCGGCCCGCAAATGCCGACGAAGCGCTCGCTCTCGGTCTGATCGATACCATTGCCGACGATCTTCCCGAAGGCGCGCTCGACGTCGCCCGCCATCTCGTCGGCCAACCGCTGCGGCCCACGGGCGCGCTTTCCGTCCCGCGCTCGCAACCTGAGGCCGACGCGGCAGCCGCAAAGAAGGTGCTTTCCCGCAGCCGTGGACAGATCGCGCCTGCAGAAGCCGTGAGACTGGTCCGGGCTGCGTCCACGGCCAAACTTGAGGACGGTCTTGCGGACGAACGCGCGACCTTCCTGCGCCTCCGGGATTCTCGCGAAGCGGCAGCGTTGCGCCACGTCTTCTTTGCCGAGAGGCAAGCCAGCAAAGTCGACAGGCTGGAGGGTGTCACGCCTCGCAAGGTCGAGACCGTCGGTATCGTCGGAACCGGCCTGATGGGTGCAGGCATCGCGGTCTCGGCCTTGAATGCCGGCTATGGCGTAATCGGCGTCGAGCAGACGGACGACGCCGCGGCAAAAGGATACGCGCGTATCGCCGGCCTTCTCGACAAGTCAGTCCAATCCGGCCGTCTCACCGATCATGCGCGCAGGGAGGCGCTGAGCCGGTTTGAAGCGGCCAGCGAAGCCGACAGGCTGGCGCAGGCCGATCTGGTCATCGAGGCGGTGTTCGACGATCTCGCGGTAAAAACCGACCTCTTCCGGACGCTTGATCGCATCGTCCGCCCGGACGCCATCCTTGCGACCAACACCAGCTACCTCAACCCCAACGAGATCGCCTCGGCAACCGCCAGGCCCGAGCGGATCGTCGGCCTGCATTTTTTCTCGCCGGCCAACGTCATGCGGCTCACCGAAGTGGTGGATTGCGCGGCGACGGCGCCCGACGTGCTCGCCTCGGCTATCGCCTTCGTCAGAAAGCTCGGCAAGCTGCCTGTCGTGTGCGGCGTTACCGAGGGTTTCATCGGCAACCGCATCTATTCCGCCTACCGCCGCGAGGCGGAGTTCATGGTGGAGGATGGCGCAGCACCCGATGAGGTGGATGCCGCGCTGGAGGCCTGGGGCTTCCCGATGGGGATCTTCGCGGTCAACGATATGGCTGGGCTGGAGATAGCCTGGGCGCGGCGCAAGCGACAGGCGGCGATGCGCGATCCGCAAGCACGTTATGTCGAAATCGCCGACCGGCTGTGCGAGGCCGGCCGCTTCGGCCGCAAGACCGGGCGCGGCTGGTACGATTATTCGGACGGCGAACGCAGGAGCGACCCGCAAGTAACGGCGCTGATCGAGGCCGTGCGAGCGGCCAACGGCATCGTGCCGCGCCGCTTTTCGTCCGATGAGATCGTCACGCGCTTACTGGCGGCAATGGCCGAAGAGGGCAAGGCATTACTCGCCGAAGGCATCGCGGCGCGTGCCTCCGACATCGATCTGGTGATGATCAACGGCTATGGCTTCCCGGCCCACAAGGGCGGGCCGATGTTCCGCGCCGGAGAGGTTTAAGGACCAGCTACGACAGCCTTGCGATGACGGCGCGCAGTGCCTCGCCGAAACGCCTGACCTCGTCGACCGTGTTGTAATGGACCAGCGAGGCGCGGATGGCGCCGCTGTCCATCGACAGGTTGAGACGCTTCATCAGCCGGGGCGCATACATATGGCCGTCGCGGATGCCGATCTGCATGTCAGCCATTTCCTCGACGATCCGCTGCGGCGACAGCTTGCCGATGTTGAAGCAGAATGTCGGCACGCGTTCGTTGATGCGGGCTTCCTCGGCGACGCCGTAGATCGTGGCATTGCATCCCTTGAGCACGGCGAGCATCTCGCGCGCCAGGAGCATTTCATAGTCGCGGATGGCGCCCATGCCGGCAACGATGTTGTCGCGCCGCGAGCGGTTGTTGGAGGGCGCCAGATTGCGGCCGATCAGTTCCAGGTACTGCACTGCGGCATCCATGCCTGAGACGTTCTCGTAGATGAAGGTGCCTGCCTCGACCTTGTAAGGCGGCTCGTCGGGGATGAAATCCTCGCGGAAGGTCGGCAGCCGCTTCAGCGTTTCGAAGCGGCCCCACAGAAAGCCCATATGCGGCGAGAAATTCTTGTAGCCGGAGCAGACGAGATAATCACAGTCCCAGGCCTGCACGTCGATCAGCCCGTGCGGTCCGTAATGCACGCAGTCAAGGAACACTTCGGCGCCGGCCGCATGCGCGATCGCGGCCACCGAAGCGACGTCGACGATCGAGCCGATCGAATGCGCGGTCACCGTGCAGGCGACGAGACGGGTGCGATCGGAAACCAGCGGCTTGAGGTCGTCGACATGCAGGTTGCCGTCCTCGCGCATGCGCCACCATTTGAACTTGGCTCCGGCGGGCTCCAGCGCCAGCCACGTGGCGATGTTGGCGTCGTGGTCCATATCGGTGATGACGATCTCGTCGCGCTCTGTGTCCTTGGCCAGCATCTGGCCGATGCCGAGGCTGACCAGGCGAATGAACGAGGTGGCGTTCATGCCGAAGCAGATTTCCGACGGACTGTAGGCGTTGATCAGCAAGGCCACGCTCGTCCGAGCATCCGCAACCGATTGGTCGACCGTGACCGAGCGCCCATAGCGACCACCACGCTGCACATTGTGCGAGACCAGGTGATTGGTCACCGCGTCGAGCACGCTCTGCGGGATCTGCGCGCCGGCGGCGTTGTCCATGAAGATGAAATCACCGGCGCGCTGCAAGGCCGGAAACATGGCGCGGATGGGGTCGACCGGAAAGCCGCCGGCGGCTTGGGAATTGCTCAACTGTATCTCCTGCGAATGGCTTGGGAAGCGGGACGGTTGATGAGGTCAGCGCGTCTTCTCGGTCTTGAAGCGGTCTTCGAGCAGGCTGACGAGGCGGACCATCGGCCAGAGGAAGATGAGATAGACCAAAGCGGCGCCGATCAGCGGCGAGGGATTGGCATAGAGCGACTGCGCGTTGGTCGCTTCCTTCAACAGTTCAGGCAGCGCAACGGTGGAAGCGAGCGACGTGTCCTTGAACATCGAGACGCAATTGCTGGTCATCGGCGGGATGACGACGCGGATCGCCTGCGGCAGCACCACCTTGCGCAAGGTCAAAAGGAAAGGCAGGCCGAGCGCCTGTGCTGCCTCGAATTGGCCTTTCGGAATGCTCTCAATGCCGGAGCGGAACACTTCTGCTGAATAGGCCGACATGATGATGGCGAACGCCGTCACGGCGGAGGCCCAGGACGACAGACGGATGCCGAGGAAGGGCAGCGCATAATAGATCAGGATCAGCACCACCAGCACCGGCAGGGCGCGGAAGATGTCGGTGTAGCCGACCGCCAGCCAGCGCAGCGGCTTCGGCGCATAGAGCCGCAACAGGCTGATCCCCAGGCCGATGGGAATGCCGATGCCGATACTCAAAATGCCGAGCAGCAGCGTGTTCAGGAAGCCACGCAACAGCGCCGGCAGGCTGGACATGATCACGTCAGGATTGAAGAAGGTGTCGATCAGCGACATGGGAGCGTTCCCGAACCCCAGAGCAAAGGATGCTCAAGTTAAAACCAATCGACCTTGCCTCCGATGAGGCTATCCGTGTGGCAGCAGGCGCCGGAGCGTGAAATGAATCGTGCCGGCCTGGGAGCCGGCACGATTTAAGTGCATTGCCGGTCAGGCCTTGGGCAGCGGCCTTTCCTTGACCGTCGAGGAATCGGCTGGCGCGTCGCTGCCGAACCACTTCTTGTGGATCGCGGCCAGCGTTCCGTCCTTCTTCATCGCGGTCAGCGCGTCGTTCAGCTTGCCGAGCAGCGGATGGTCCTTGCTCATCATCAGGCCGTACTGTTCGCCGGTCTTGATGCGCTGCTTGACCTTCAGGTCCTTCATCTTGGTGAAGGAGTATTCCATGCCCGGAATATCGCTGACGGCGGCGTCCACGCGGCCCGCGCTGAGGTCGAGCAGAAGATTCTGCTGCGTGTCATAGCCCTTCACGTCGCTGTAGCCGTCAGCCTCCTGATGCGCCTTGACCCAGGTCTCGCCGGTCGAGCCTGAAAGCACGCCGACGATCTTGCCCTTGAGGTCGGCCTCGGTGTTAACAGCGCTATCGGTCTTCGTCGCAATGCCCATGTCGGAGTCATAATAGGGCTGGGTGAAGGACAGCGTTTTCAGTCGCTCCGGCGTGATGGTGATCGAGGAGATCGCGACATCGATGCGGTTGGAACTGACAGCCGCGAACAGCGCCTGGAAGCCGAGGTCGGCAATGTCGGTGGTCATGCCGGCACGCTTGGCCGCTTCGTTGACGATGTCGACTTCAAAGCCCTCGAAAGTGCCGCTCTCGTTCTTGTATTCGAAGGGCGGATTGGTCGGGTAGGCGCCGACATTGAGCACATCGGCGGCAAAGGCGGTGGCCGGGCCGGCAGCGATGCCGATCGTGGCGGCGAGAAGAAGCAGGTTGCGACGAGTGAAGCTCATTTTGTGTTCCCTCTGGTTGTTGATCGGGCGGGTTTGCTCCCGCACGGTTTGTTGCCGTCCCACCTCCCAGCGGGGCGTCAATTCATGGCGGCGACCATGCGCTCGAGCGCGGTCGCTATCTGGTCGCGTTCACGGCACACGCACATCCGCAGGAAGGCCGCTGCCGAATTTCCAAAGAGGTGGCCGGGAGCCAGCCCGACGCGCGCCGTCTCCAGTATCCTGGCGCAGGCCTGCCGGGCGTCGCTTTCGCCGTCCATGGCAAAGAAGGCATACATGCCTCCGCGCGGTTTCGTCGGCAGGATGATGCCGGGAATCTGGGCCAGCCTGTCATAGGCAAGGTCGAGGCCGGTTTTGATCCGCTGCCTGATCTCCTCGACCAGCGGCTCGCCTTGGCGGATGGCGGCGACAGCGCCTGCCTGGATAGGCGCGGCGGTGCCGCTGTTGATGTACTGCGTCATGGCGCCAAGCTGGTCGGCCACCCCCGACGGATGCGTCAGCCAGCCGATGCGCCAGCCGGTCATCGCCCACGCCTTCGAAAAACTGTTGACCGACAGCACCCGGTCGCCATCCTCGGCGATCTGCAGGATGGAAGGAGCAACATTGCCGTCGAAATAGAGCCGGCCATAGACCTCGTCGGAGATGATCCAGATGCCGGTGCGCCGGCTGAAGTCGAGCAGCGCCTGCATCTCCTCGCGCGACGCGGTCCAGCCGGTCGGGTTGGACGGCGTCGACAGGAAGATCGCGCGTGTGCGCGCATCGCAAGTGGCGAACAGCCGGTCGAGATCGAGATGCCAGTCGCCCTTGAAGTCGAGCGAAAACGGCCTTGGCTCGCCGCCGATCAGATGGATGGCGTTGTGGATGTTGGGCCATTGCGGCGCGACATAGACGACGTTGCTGCCGGTATCGACCAGCAGTTCCAGCGCCAGGTACAGCGCCTGCATGCCGCCGGGCGTGACCGTGGTGCGCGCAATCGGGATCGTCCGGCCGTGAATGCGCGTTTGGTATTCCGACAGCGCCTCGTTCAGTAGGGGGTGCCCACGCATGTTAGGGACGTAGAACGTCTGGCCTTCATCGAAGGCGGCCTTCGCCGCGTCGCGGATGAAAGCGGGCGTCACCATGTCGCCTTCGCCGTACCAGAGCGCGATCACGTCGCCCAGTTCTCGGGCGCGCACGGCAAGGTTGGCAATGTTTTCGGTGTGCAGGTCACGGATCTGGGCACGTACGCCGTCGAAAGCATAACGCGCGCTGGACGATGACTGGGGCAGTATGAACGACAATGACTGAAACCCCTCCCACCCGGAGCACCGCGACGGACTGCCCGGCAAGCCCCACCGGCACGACAGTCGCCATCGAGTTTGGATGCTATCCAATGTGCTGCGCTTTTCAAGGAAAAAGTTTTAAGCTTAAAAAGTTTTTGCCCGATCCCGCCCGTCTACGGCAGCTCGGCGCGCGCAGCGGTGCAGTTGGCCGCAGCGCCGGCGCCAAGAAACATCGTATCGCTGGCCAGCACGAAGAAGCTCGCGCCGATAGCGGCCCACTGGCTGATCGTCTGTGGGCTGGCGCAAAATATACCCGATGTCCTGCCATGCGCGACGGTCGCGCGGATGATCCTTGTGATCGCCTCATTGAGCTTGTCCACGCCTTTCGGCCCGATCGCATCGATCGACACGGAGAGATCGCCGGGGCCGACGAAGACCACATCGATGCCGTCTATGGCCGCGATCGCCTCGATGTTGGCCAGCCCCTCCGATGTCTCGACCTGGACCGCGACGACCACCCTGTCATTGGCCGCGGCCAGATATTCGGGAATGCGATAGCCATAGCCGGCCGCGCGGCCAGGCCCGACGCCGCGCTCGCCCAGCGGCGGATAGCGCGAGGCTTTCACCGCCGCCTCGGCCTGAGCAGCGGTCGAGACGCGCGGCACGAGCACGCCTTGTGCGCCGCTGTCGAGCGCCGCCTGGATAGCTTCCGGCGCATGACCGGGAACACGCACCATGGCCGGCACGCGATGCACGTCGGCCGCGCGCACCATGGTTTCGATCGTGTCGCGCGCGATCTGGGCATGTTCCCAGTCGATGCAGACGAAGTCGAGGCCGGTGAGCGCCATCACTTCGACGGCGACGGGATGGGGAATAGCGGCGAAGGAGCCGACGAGATTGGTCTTGCCGATGCACTTCTGACGGAACGCGCTCATATCCATCCCCTTTTCCCCTCCGAATTCATATCCGCAATCGGCGGCGAGGCGAAGCTATTTCAGGCTTGAAATATTTTTGCGCGGGCCTAGCGTGTCGGTCTCCCGCCACGAGTTCCCATGATGATCAAAACGCATCCCCTGCACGGCTCGAACAAACTGAAGCTCGGCGTCTTTTCGACCAATGCCGATGGCGGTCTGGCCATCACCGATGTGCCGGAACGCTGGACGGCAAGCTGGCAGGACAATCTGACGGCGGCGCAGATCGCCGACCGCGCCGGGCTGGAATTTATGCTGCCGATCGCGCGCTGGCGTGGCTTTGGCGGCCGCAACAAGGTGCGCGAATGGTCGTTCGAGACCTTCACCTGGGCAGCAGCCCTGGCGGTGGCCACCGAGCAGATCGGCCTGTTCATGACCGTGCATGTGCCGCTGGTGCATCCGCTCTATGCCGCCAAGGCGCTGGCAACTGTCGACCATATCAGCCAGGGCCGCGCCGGCCTGAACATCGTCTGCGGCTGGAACCCGAAGGAATTCGGCATGTTCGGCACGCCTTTGGTCGAGAAGGGCTACGACCAGGCCGCCGAATGGATCGAAATCCTGGAAAAGCTCTACGCCTCGGACCAGCCTCTGGACTATGAAGGCACCTACTATCGCCTCAAGGAGGCGGTGAGCCGGCCGGCGAGCCTGCAGGTTCCACGCCCGGTGACCATGAACGCTGCTTTCGGTGGCCCGGGCCGGGATTTCGCCGCCGCCCGATGCGATTATCTGTTCACGACCTTTTCGGAAATGAGCGATGCCGGCAAGCATGTCGCCGACATCAGCGAGCGGGCCGACAAGGTTGGCCGCAACGTCGGCGTCTACACGGTGGCGCATGTCGTCTGCCGTCCAACCATGGAAGAGGCGCAGGCCTACTACNCTATGCCGTCGATCTGGTCGACCACGATGCGGTCGATGCTCATATGGCAGGCAAGAAGGAGTTCTCGCAGTCGCATGACCCGCATGCCTATGACCGCTACCGGCAGCGTTTCGCCGGCGGCGCCGGCACCTACCCGCTGGTTGGAACGCCGGAGACGATTGCCGCCGAGATGGCGGCAATAGCCGGGCATGGCTACCAGGGCATCGCGCTGTCGTTCGTCAACTACACCCAGGAACTGCCCTATTTCTGCGACCACGTATTTCCGCTGCTGAAGCGGGCGGGGCTGCGCTGCTGATCAATCCGGGAATAACGAATTCGTTAATCCGGAATGACGGCGGTTGCCTGAATTTCGATCTTGGCGCGATCTTCCACCAGCGCCACCACCTGCATGGCGGCCATCGCTGGGAAATGCCGGCCGATCACCTCGCGATAGGCCTCGCCTATACCCTTGAGATTGCCGAGATATTCGGCCTTGTCGGTGAAATACCAGGTCATCGCGGTGATGTGCCGTGGCTCCGCGCCGGCTTCCGCCAGCACGGCGACGATGTTTTGCAGCGTCTGCCGCACCTGGCCGGCGAAATCGTCGGTCTCGAACTGGCACTGCCCGTTCCAGCCGACCTGTCCGCCGACGAAGACGAGCCTGCCGCGCGCGGCAATGCCGTTGGCGTAGCCGACCGGTTTCGCCCAGCCCTCCGGCTGCAGGATCTCGTGCATTTTCAAGCCTCCCCGGTATTCTTAAAACCAAATCTCAAAATCAAATACGTCGCTGTCAGGCCGCGCCCATCACCTGCCGTGCGATCACCACCTTCTGCACATCGGATGCGCCCTCGTAGATGCGTAGCGCGCGGATCTCGCGATAGAGGCTCTCGACGATATGGCCCTTGCGGACGCCGTCCCCCCCATGCAGCTGCACAGCCTTGTCGATCACCTCTTGCGCCTTGTCGGTGGCGAACAGCTTGGCCATCGCCGCCTCGCGGGTGACACGAGCCGCGCCCATGTCCTTGGTCCAGGCAGCGCGGTAGACCAGCAGCGCTGCGGCATCGATGTCCAGCGCCATGTCGGCGATATGGCCTTGCACCATCTGCAGCTCTGCCATCGGAGCGCCGAAAAGTTTGCGCTCGGCCACCCTGCTGATGCTTTCGTCCAGCGCCCGGCGGGCAAAGCCGAGTGCCGCCGCGCCGACCGTGGAGCGGAACACGTCAAGCACCGACATGGCGATGCGGAAGCCGTCTCCCGGTTTGCCGATCAGCGCCGAAGCCGGCACCCGGACCTGATCGAAGGAAAGCCGCGCCAGCGGATGCGGCGCGATCACTTCAAGGCGCTCGGCAATGCCAAGCCCCTTGGTATCAGCGGGTACGAGAAAGGCGGAAAGTCCCTTGGCACCCGGTGCCTCGGCGGTGCGGGCAAAGACGACGTAGAGATCGGCAATGCCGCCATTGGAAATCCAGGTCTTCTCGCCGCTGAGGATATAGAAGTCGCCATCGCGGCTCGCCGTCATTTCGGTGTTGGCGACATCCGACCCGGAGCGTGGCTCCGAAAGCGCGAAGGCGGAAATCGTCTTGCCGGCCCTGGTCTTTGCCAGCCATTGCTGCTGGTCGGGTGTGCCGAACAGGCTGAGCGCGCCGGTGCCGAGCCCCTGCATGGCGAAGGCGAAGTCGGCCAACCCGTCATGGCGCGCCAGCGTCTCGCGCGTGATGCACAAGGTGCGGACATCGAGCGGTCCCGGATTGTCGGTATCGAGCGCCGTCGGCTTCAGCCAGCCGTCGCGGCCAAGTTTCGCCACCAGCTCGCGGCAGGCGGCATCGACGTCGTGGTGATCGACGGGCAGGTTCCTGGCGCACCAGGCATCAAGGCGTTCGGCGAGTTCGCGATGCCGGTCTTCGAAAAACGGCCAGTTGAGGAAACTCTTGTCAGCCATCAATTGCCCTCGAACACCGGTTTCTCCTTGGCGAGGAAGGCCTTGTAGGCGCGCTCGAAGTCACGCGTCTGCATGCAGATCGCCTGCGCCTGCGCTTCCGCTTCGATCGCCTGGTCGAGGCCCATCGACCATTCCTGGTTGAGCTGCGTCTTGGTGATGCCGTGCGCGAAGGTCGGACCCGAGACGATGCGCGCCGCCATCTCGAGCGCGTCGGCCTCGAGCACTGCGGCATCGACCAGCCTGTTGTAGAAGCCCCAGCGCTCGCCTTCCGCTGCCGTCATCGTGCGGCCGGTGTAGAGCAATTCGGCGGCACGGCCCTGGCCGATGATGCGCGGCAGGATCGCGCAGGCGCCCATGTCGCAGCCGGCAAGGCCGACGCGGGTGAACAGGAAAGCGGTCTTGGCCTCCGGCGTGGCGATGCGGATGTCGGCGCTCATGGCGATGATGGCGCCGGCGCCGACCGCGACACCGTCGACCGCCGCGATGATCGGCTTGCCGCAGTTGAGCATCGCCTTGACGAAATCGCCGGTCATGCGGGTGAAGGCGAGCAATTCCTTCATGTCCATCTTGACCAATGGGCCGATAATGTCGTGGACATCGCCGCCCGAGCAGAAATTGCCGCCATTGGGCAGGAACACCACGGCGTCGACGTCGTCGGCATAGACGAGATCGCGGAACGTGTCGCGCAGTTCCGCATAGCTGTCGAAGGTCAGCGGATTCTTGCGCTCCGGCCGGTCGAGCCGCACCTTGGCGATCCTGCCTTCGACTTCCCAAAGGAAGTGCTTCGGCTTGAGGCCGGCCATCGAACTCATTCGCGTCCCTCCCAGTTGCTGCGGAACGAGGTCAGCATGCCGGTCAGCCGGCGCGCATCCTCCTCGCTGACCTTGGCCAGCAATTCTCCGATCCAACCCTCATGCGCCGCGGCCATTGCGGCAAAAGATTTGGAACCCTCGTCGGTCAGTCGCACCATGGATGTGCGGCGATCGCCATTGCGGCGCGCGCGCGCGACCACCCCTTCCGAAACAAGCCGGTCGACGATGCCGGTGACATTGCCGTTGGATACCAGCAGGAAGCGCGACAGATCGCTCATCAGCATGCCTTCCGGCGCGCGGTAGAGGGCGGCCATGACGTCGAAACGCGGCAGCGTCGTATCGAATTCCTTCTTCAGGCGCTCGCGCAGCTCCGCTTCGATCGTGCGCGAGGCGCGCAGCAGCCTGATCCAGAGACGCAGCCGGTCCTTGCCGGGTCCCGACGGCGCGGGCAATGGGCCGGCTACCATGTTTCGCCTCCTGAGATCGAAATTGCTTGTCCGGTAATCGACGCAGCCGCATCGCCGCACAGCCAGAGCACCGCTGAGGCAACTTCCTGCGGCTGGATGAAACGGCCTTGCGGGTTGGTCGAGGCAAGGCTCGCCCGCGCCTGCTCGACTGAGCGGCCGGTCTTTTCGACGACGCGCTGAATGGACTCCTCCAGCATGCCGGTCTCTACGAAGCCCGGGCAAACGGCGTTGACGGTCACGCCGGATTTCGCCGTCTCGGCCGCCAGTGCCCGCATCAGCCCGACCACCCCATGCTTGGCCGCCACGTAGGGCGCGACATAGGCGTAGCCTTTCAGCCCTGCGGTCGAGGCGACGAAGACGATCCGGCCCGCCTTGCGCGCGGCCATGCCGGCCAGCGCCGGCTTCACCGTCAGGAAGGCGCCGGTCAGATTGACGTCGAGCGTCCGCTGCCAGTCGGCAAGCGAGGTCCTGTGCGCCGGCGTGCTGCCGGCCATGCCGGCATTGGCGACGACGATGTCGAACGGGCCGCGCACGGCTTCCGCTTGCGCGTAGAGCGAAATCATCGCCGCCTCGTCGGTGACATCGGCTGACATGGCGTGGATGCGGTCGTTCTCGCCGGCCAACTTGGCAAGCTCGGCGTCGCGCCTCCCGCATATGGTCACCTCTATGCCGGCCTCGGCCAGCACGAGCGCGATGGCCCGGCCGACGCCGGAGCCGCCGCCAGTGACCAGCGCATGTTTGCCTGAAATCGCCAAGGCCGTCGTCATACTTTCAGCCCCGCCGCTGCATCGCGCTCGGCCAGCCGGTAGATCTGGTCGCGTCCGGGCAGATAGGGATCCGGCCATTTGACACCACGATCACCGAGCGTCACGGCTGCATGCAGCGTCCAGTAGGGATCGGCGAGATGCGGCCGTGCCAGGGCCACCAGGTCGGCGCGGCCGGCCATCAGGATCGAATTGACATGATCCGGCTCGTAGATGTTGCCGACCGCCATCGTCGCCATGCCGACCTCGTTGCGGATGCGGTCCGAGAACGGCGTCTGGAACATTCGGCCATAGACAGGCTTGGCGGCAATCGAGGTCTGGCCTGCCGAGACGTCGCATATGTCGACGCCGGCTTCGTGCAGCATCCGCGCGATCTCCACCGCATCGGCCGGCGTCACACCTTCGATGCCGACCCAATCATTGGCCGAAATGCGCACCGAGATCGGCTTTCGCGTCGGCCAGGCGGCGCGCACCGCATGGAAGATTTCCAGGGGATAGCGCATGCGATTTTCCCGCGAACCGCCATACTCATCCGTGCGCTGGTTGGTGACCGGCGTGATGAAGGACGACAGCAAATAGCCATGCGCGGCATGGATCTCGAGCATGTCGAAACCGCAGCGATCTGCCATCTCGGTGGACGCGACGAACTGGTCACGCACCTCGTCCATGTCGGCGCGGTCCATGGCTTTCGGCACCTGATTCTCAGGCGACCATGCAATCGCCGAGGCCGCCATGACCGGCCAATTGCCCGAGGCGAGCGGCACGTCGGTGCCTTCCCACCCGACACGGGTCGAGCCCTTGGCCCCGGAATGGCCGATCTGGGCGCAGATTTTCGCCTCGGTCTCGGTGTGGACGAAATCGACCAGCCGCTTCCACGCCACCTCATGTTCGGACGCATAGAAGCCGGGACAACCGGGCGTGATGCGTCCTTCCGGGCTGACGCAGGTCATCTCGATATAGACAAGCCCGGCGCCGCCCTTGGCACGCTCGGCATAGTGGGCGAAATGCCAGTCGGTCGGGCAGCCATCGACTGCCTTGTACTGCGCCATCGGCGAAACGACGATGCGGTTGTTGAGCTGCATGTCGCGCAGTTTGAACGGCGCGAACATCGGTGCCCGGCGCCGCCTGTTGCCGCCTGCCCCTGCCTGGCGCTGGAACCATTCCTCGGCGCTTTCAAGCCATTTGGCATCGCGCAGCCGCAAATTCTCGTGGCTGATGCGTTGCGAGCGGGTCAGCAGCGAATAATTGAACTGCACCGGATCGAGGCCGAGATAGCGCTCGACCTCCTCGAACCACTCCAGCGAATTGCGCGCCGCCGACTGCAGCTTCAGCACCTCGGTGCGGCGCGCATCCTCATACTTGCGGAAGGCGGCGTCGAGGTCCGGTTCGGTTTTGACATATTCGGCCAGCGCCACCGCGCTTTCCAATGCGAGCTTGGTCCCGGAGCCGATCGAGAAATGTGCCGAGGCCGCCGCGTCGCCCATCAGAGCCAGGTTCTTGTAGGACCAGCGTTCGCACAGCACGCGCGGGAAATTGATCCAGGCCGAACCTCTGATGTGATTGGCATTGGTCATCAGCGCGTGGCCGCCGAGATGTTTCTCAAAGATGCGCTCGCAGACGGCGATGGATTCCTGCTGCGACATGGCGCCGAAGCCGAAGGCAGCCCAGGTCTGTTCGCTGCACTCGACAATGAAGGTCGCTGTCTCGCTGTCGAATTGATAGGCGTGCGCCCACACCCAGCCATGCTCGGTCTTCTCGAAGATGAAGGTGAAGGCGTCGTCGAATTTCTGGTTGGTGCCGAGCCAGACGAATTTGCATTTGCGGGTGTCGATGTCGGGCTTGAAGACTTCGACGAAGGTGTTGCGCGCCCTTGAGTTCAGCCCATCGGCGGCGACGACCAGATCATGCGTCGCCATATAGGGCTGAGGGTCGGCGATATCGCTCTCGAACATCAGCCTCACGCCAAGTTCGCGCGCGCGTCGCTGCAGCAGGACCAGAAGCCGCTTGCGGCCGATGCCACAGAAACCGTGGCCCGACGAGACCGTGCGCACGCCGTCATGGATGACGGCGATGTCGTCCCAATAGGCGAAATGCTTCTTGATCCAGACAGCGCTGACCGGGTCGTTTTTGGCAAGGTTGTCGAGTGTTTCGGCCGACAGCACGACGCCCCAGCCGAACGTATCGTCGGCGCGATTGCGCTCGAACACCGTGATCTCGTGGGCGGCGTCCCGCAGCTTCATTGAAATGGCAAAGTAGAGGCCGGCTGGTCCGCCACCGAGAACCGCAACCTTCATCCGTGCGATCTCCTCTTCGCTTGCTGCATATCAAGTATCGCGCCGGAGATAAAATATTTCAAGCTTAAAGTTTCATGTTGGAACGATTGCTGGACACGGGTGGCGCGCCTGCGGGCTGGCCCCGCAAGCGCGCTCTGGAAATCACTTGTCCGGGTTCTTCGGGCTCCACAGCACAGTCTCGGCACCCTTCTCATAGGCCATCCCATCGGGATAGCTGATCGCCTCCAGTTGCAATCCCCATGGCGCCTGGAAATAGAGGATGGTCTGGCCGGCCGCCGGACCTTCCTTGACCGGCAGCGGACCCATCCGCGTCTTCACCCCCTTGCCGTCGAGATAGGCTTTCGCCGCGGCGACATCATCGACATACATGGCAATGTGGAAGCCGCCGATATCGCTGTTCTTCGGAGTCAAATCCTTCTGGTCAGGCGCAGTGTACTTGAACAGCTCGATGTTCGATCCATAACCGCAACGCACCATGGTGACCTGCTCGATGACAGCCTTCGGATCGACGCCCAGAAGATCCTGCATGAAGGTGCCCTTGTCATCGGCGAACGGACCGAACGACATCGCCTTCTCGCAGCCGACGACTTCGGTGAAGAAGTCGACTGCCTGCTTCATGTCGGGCACCGTGATGCCGGTGTGGTCGTGGCCGCGCATGCCGGGGATCGCATCGGCCGAAGCCGTTCCCATCGAGCAGAACAGGATCGCGGCAAGCATCGTGCCGCGGGCTGCGTAATTCATATTACCCTCCGTTCGCGGGCTGATTTTGCCCTCATGCACGTCCGAAGCCCGCTGTTCGGCGTGGTGGGTGAACAGTCCTATGCCGGCGCTTTCGTTGCTGGCCGCAACCAGTCGGCGAGATCGGAAGAGCACACGTCTGAACTCNGGTGGCGCTCGCCTCGACGATCCCGCCCTCGCGCATCACGATCACTTGTTGGCACAGCCGCCGGATGACCGACAGGTCGTGGCTGATGAAGGCGACCGTCAGCCCCATCTCCGCGGCCAGTCTCTCCAAAAGGGTGAGGATCTGCGCCTGCGTCGATACGTCGAGGCCGGAGACGATCTCGTCGGCCAGCACGAATTTCGGCGAAAGCGCCAACGCGCGCGCAATTCCGACGCGCTGGCGCTGCCCGCCCGACAGTTCATGACGATAGCGACTAGCGAAGCTTTGCGGCAGGCCGACGCGATGCAATGCCTCGGCGACGCGTTCCCTAAGCCTGTCGCCAAGCCCATTCTGCTTGAGCGGCGCGGCAATGATGCCGGCGATGGTGCGACGCGGGTTGAGCGACGACATCGGGTCCTGGAAGATCATCTGCAGGTCGCGGCGCAGAGGTCGCAGCTCTGCATCCGGCAGATGGGCGATATCGCGGCCCTCGAAATGGATGCTGCCGACGCTCGGCTCCAGAAGTCTGACAAGCGTGCGGCCGAGCGTCGATTTTCCGGACCCGGATTCACCGACGATGCCGGTCACCGAACCTCTCGGCAAATCGAAATCCAAGCCTCTCAAAATCTCGGCCAGCGGCGCGCGCCCGATCAGCGGCTTGCGGGTCATGTCGGGCAGCGCCACCTTCAGCCCGCGCACGGAAAACAGCGGCTCAACCATGCGGCCCTCTCCACGCCTGGTCGGAGGCGGCGATCTCCGCAGCGAGTCCTGCCAGCACCGTCTCATCCACCGGCTTCAGCGAGGCAAAGGGATCCGTGTAGCGCGGCGTAGCGGCCATCAATGCCCGCGTATAGGGATGCTCAGGCGCGGCGAAGAGAGCGGCTGTGTCAGCCTCTTCCACCACCTTGCCGGCGTAGAGCACAGACACTTGCTGGCTGATCTTTGCAACGACGCCGAGATCGTGGGTGACGAACAGGATCGCGGTGCCATGCTCGCGCTGCAGCTCGGCGATCAGTCGCAGGATCTGCTTTTGCACGGTAACGTCGAGCGCGGTTGTCGGCTCGTCGGCCACGATCAGCCGTGGCTCGGCGGAGAAGGCGGCGGCGATCAGCACACGCTGGCGCATGCCGCCGGACAGCTCGTGCGGATAGCATTTCAGCACCCGGTCGGGATCGCGGATCTGCACCTCATCCAACAATTGCCGGATACGCTTGTCCGCCTTGTCACCGTTCCAGCCGAGAATGCGCACCAGCCGGTCAGTCATCTGCGGACCGATGCGGCGCGACGGGTTGAGCGCAGTCAACGGATCTTGCGGGATCAGCGCCGTGCGAGCGCCGATCAGCGTGCGCCTTGCCTTGGGCTGCAGCCTGCCGAGGTCTTCGCCTTCGAGCTGCATGGCGCCTTCGACGATGCGCACGCTTGACGGCAGCACACCGAGCACCGCCTTGCCGATCATCGTCTTGCCGGCGCCGCTCTCGCCAACAAGAGCACGCACCTCACCCGGCTGCACGGAGAGCGACACCGACCGCAGCACGCGCTGGCCGTTCGGCAGCACGGCGCTCAGATTGGCAATATCCAGGCAAGCGCTCATCGCAGCACCGGATCGAAGCGTGTCTTCAGCGCCTCACCGAACTGGCTGAACGACAGCACGGTGAGGATCAGCGTGACAAGCGGAAACACCAGCACCCACCAGGCCTGATGGATCGACAGCCGGCCCTCGGCGATGATGCCGCCCCAGGTCGGATCGTCGGTCGAGATCGACAGATTGACGAAGGACAGGATGGCCTCGACGATGACGGCGATGCCCATCTCCAGCGACAGCAGTGCCACGATCGACGGCACCACATTGGGCAGCACCTCGCGCAGCATGATGCCGATGCGGCCATAGCCGGCGATGCGGGCGTTCTCGACATAGTCCATGCGCGACTGGCCCATCGCTTCGGCGCGGATCACCCGGCAAAAGCGCGTCCAGTCGATGATGGCGATGGCGAGGATGACGGAGCTGAGACCAGTGCCGAGCACCGCGACCAGCAGGATGGCGAACAGCACCGGAGGAAATGCCATCCAGACATCGACGATGCGTGAAATGATGCGGTCGGCCCAGCCGCCGAAATAGCCGGCGACCAATCCGAGCGTCGAGCCGACAAGGCAGGCGGCAATCGCCGCAGCGAAGGCGACGATGAAGGCGATTTGGCCGCCGAAGATAAGCCGCGACAAGAGGTCGCGGCCGAGGCTATCGGTGCCCAGCCAATAGCCGGGCTCGGCGCCATCGAGCCAGAAGGGCGGCAGCCGCTCCAGCATCAGATCCTGCGCCAGCGGGTCCTGCGGCGCCACCAGCGGCGCGAACATCGCCGCAAGAAGTACCAGCAGCAGCCAGCCGCCGGCCAGCCACAGCCTCAGGCCCAATCCGCGCCGGGCCATGCGTGCCTCACCCATGGCGCAGCCTCGGATTGAGCAGCGCATACATCATGTCGACTGCAAGATTGATCAGCACGAACAGCAGCGCGAACACCAGCACGATGCCTTGGATCAGCGGCAGGTCGCGGTTGATGACGGCATCGATCGCCATGTTGCCGAGCCCTTCGTAGGAAAACAGCCGCTCGACGATGACCGTGCCGCCGACAAGGAAGGTGAACTGGACGCCGACGAGAGTCAGTGTCGGCAAGGCAGCGTTCTTCAGCGCCTCGCGCAGGATAACCTGCGTTTCCGAAAACCCCTTCACCCGCGCCAGCACGACATAGTCGAGGTCAAGCACTTCCTTCAGCGACTGTTTCAGCAACTGCGCGATGATTGCCGCCAGCGGCAATGCCAAGGCTACTGCCGGCATCAGCATGTGTTTCAGCAGATCCCAGGTCAGGTCGAAGCGCAGCCGAAGCAAGCTCTCGAAGAAATAGAACTGGGTGACGAAGGGCAGATCGAGCTGCGGCGACACGCGGCCGGAGATATCGAAGATCGGCACCAGCACGCCAAACAAAAGGATCAGCACGAGGCCCCACAGGAAATCGGGAATGGAAAGGGCGGCGCCGCTGGCGATATCGATGCCGGCTTCGACCGCCGTGCCGCGCTCGCGGGCTCCGAGGATCGCCGTCGTGCCGCCGAGCCCAACCGCCATGACGAGCGCGATGATGGCAAGTTCCAGCGTTGCCGGCAAACGATTGAAGACAAGGCTGAGCACATCTTGCCTGAGCGAAATCGAGGTGCCAAAATCGCCCCTGACGACGCCGGACAGCCAGATGAAGAATTGCTGCACGATGGTCTTGTCGAGCCCGTAGAGTGCACGCAGCCGGTCGATGTCGGCATCTGTCGCACCGGGGGGCAGCATCATGGCGATCGGGTCACCAGGCGCGACGCGGATCACGACGAAGACGACGACAGCCACGCCGAACAGCGTGATCAGCATCGTCAGCAGACGGATCAGGAATCGTTGCAGGAGCATTCTGGTGTTGGCCCAGTGCGTTTCTAACGAAGAGCCCCCTCATTCGTCCGCTTCGCGGCCACCTTCTCCCCGAGGGGAGAAGAGGTCACGGACAGCTGAGCTGGTCTCTTCTCCCCAGCGGGGAGAAGGTGGCCCGAAGGGCCGGATGAGGGGGCCGCTCAGCGAAGGGTGGCGCCCACAAGCCGATATCAGGCAGGGGTCATCAGCGCCGGCAGCAGCGCGCCGGACACATGCTGCACCACGTTGACGCCCTTGGCATGCACGATAGGTTGCGCATACTGAATCAGCGGCAGCACATAGGCCTGCTCGGCGATATACTTGTCGACAGCCTTCCAGCCGGCGATGCGCTTGGCCTCGTCCTTCTCGCCCCAGAGCGGATTGATCATGTCGATCAGGTCCTGGCTGTCCCACACCGAATGCGGGCTCGGCCCATACATGGCAAAACCAGTCGACGTTGTCGGATCGCCGATGGCATTGCCCCAATTGTAGAAGGCGGCCGGCGCCAGCTTGTCGGCGGCGCGCAGCTCATAGTGCTTGGCGATCTCGTAGACCTCGATCGTCGCCTCGATGCCGACCTTGCGCCACATGCCGACGATTGCCTGGATCATCTCATAATCCTTGGGCTTGAAGCCCTTGGTCGTCTGGATGGTGAACTTGACCGGTTTTTCCGGCGAATAGCCGGAAGCCGCGAGCAGCTCCTTGGCCTTTTCAGGATTGTGCTCGACCTTGATCGAGGCATCGAAGGCCGTGTACTCCGGGGTCTCCAGCGTAGCGATCGGCTGGCCATAGCCGCGCAGCAGCCGTTTGACCAGAAGCTCCTTGTCCACAGCCATGACAGCGGCCTGGCGGACGTTCTTGTCCAGCATCGCTTCAATGTCGTTGAAGAAGATCATGCCGATGTCGGAAACAGGCTTGCACGAGCCGGCAAGCCCGTCCTTGGCGATCAGCCGGTCATACTCTTCATAGGGGACCTCCAGCGTCACCTGCGAGGAACCGGATTCGATCTCGGCAACGCGGCTCGCCGCGTCGGTGACGAACTTGATCGTCACATTCTCGAAGGCCGGCTTGTCGCCCCAATAGTGCGGGTTGGCCTTCAGTCGGAGGAAAGCATTTCGCTCGAATTTTTCCACCATGTAAGGGCCGGTGCCGATCGGCGCCTTCTCGAAACCTTCGGCGCCGACCTTCTCATAATAGGCCTTCGGCAGGATGTAGCCGGTCAGGAACGACATCCATTTAAAGTAGACCGGATCGAACTGCACGACGTCGCCGGTGATCTTGTTGCCGTCGATCTTGAAATTGTTGACGTTCTTCCAGACGAACTGGATCGGATTGCCGGTCTTTTCGTCGCCCGCCCGCTGCAGCGACCAGACCACGTCCTCGGGCGTGAAGGGCGAGCCGTCATGCCAGGTCACGCCTTCGCGCACCGTCATCGTCACCTTGGTGCGATCCTCGTTCCAGCCCCATTCGGTGAGCAGGCCAGGCGCAAAGGACAGGTCCGGCTTTTGCGGAATGAACTGGTCGAACACTGACTGGTAGAGGCCCTGGATCGTCGGGTTGACGGCCGAGGGTCCGGTGGTCGGATCCCAGGACGGCAGGTTGACGTTATAGGCGATGGTCAGTTCGCCCGCTGCCTTGGCGATCTGCGGCAGGCCGATTGCGGCCGCACCAAGTGCCGCGGCACTGTATCCCAGCAATTCGCGTCTGTTGATTGTCATGGTCGTTCCCCTTGTTGTTTGTTGTCTTTGCGCGGCACTACCAGTTCATAGCTTCAGGCTTCGTGGGCAGCAGCGCCTTGCCTCTCGTCGCCCTCCTGAAATCTTCCGAGCTACCTCCCGCCAAGCTGTTGCGCGAGCATGTAGCCCGAGGCCGCGCCGGTGCCGGCGCCCGGCCATGTCGCGGCGCCCGTGAGGTGCAGATTGGCGACCGGCGTGTTCCAGCCGGCATAGCCGCGCGCCGGGCGAAACAAGAAGTTCTGCGCCAGATGATGGCTGCCGCAGACCTGGTCGCCACCGACGAGATTGGGGTTCTCACGCTCGAGGTCGATTGGCGAGAACACTGCACGGCCGAGGATTTTCGGGCGCAGTCCGGGTGCGTATATCTCGATGATGTCGAGCACGCGCTCGGCGTAGGCATCCTTGACCTGATCCCAATGCGCGTGAGCGATCCTGCCTGCCGCATCGCCCAGGATTTCGGCAGGCAGCATGCGCACTTGCACCCACAGCACATGTTTGCCCTGAGGCGCGCGCGACGGATCGATCGCGGTCGGCTGGCCGACGACCAGCACCGGTTCGTCCGGCAGCATGCCCGCCATCGCCTGCTGATAGGTGCGCGACATCGCGTCGAGCGACGGCGACAGATGCACATAGGCGAACTGCCGAAGCTCGGCGCCGGCGCGCCAATCGGGCAGGTCGTCGAGCGCCAGATGGATCATCATCGTGCCCGGCGCGTGCCGGAATTTCTGCATCGCCGTGTCGAAGCCGGCGTCGCCGGAACCGTTGGGTAGCAACCTGCCGCTCAACGCCTTGGGCGCGACGCCGGCAATCACTGCCTTGGTCGCCGTATGTGTCTCACCTGAAGCGAGTCGCACGCCCGATGCCTTGCCGCCGGCAACTGTGATCTCGGCAACTTCCGCCCCGGTGACGATCGTGCCGCCGGCCGACGCCACCATGCCCGACAACGCGCGGATGATGGTGTCGGCGCCACCCTTGCCCAGCACCATGCCGAAGCTCTGATTGGCCATCGATTCAAGATAGGGGAATACGGCGCCGCCGGCGATGTCGGGGGCGAAGTCGAGATGCATGCCCCAGGTGGCAAGCGTTGCCCGCACATGCGCGGACTCGAAATTTTCCTCCAGCCAGGCGCGCGGCGATGACAGCAAAAGCCTACCAGTATCGAGCGCGCCTGACATGCCCTTCTTGCGCCACAGGTTCCAGGCGGTGCCGGCAAGCGCGCGGGCACTCATCGGCGAGCCCAGCAGCCGGAACAGATGCTCGGCCTCTGCCGGGAAGGCAGCGACCAGTCTACGCCAGGTCGCGGCATCGGCGGCGGAGAAAGCGGCCATGCGGCCGGTGGTTTTTTCCAGATCGTTGCTGACGCCGAACCAGCGTCCGTCCGGGAAGGCGCTGGCAAAACAGTCGGCGACCGGCGCGAACTCAAGACCCTGTGCTTTCAATTCATTTGCATATTTCCGGTGGAAGGCGGAGCCGGCGAACAGGCTCAGATTCATTGCACCGAAATCGTGCCGGAAGCCGGGAAGCGTGTATTCGTGGGTCTGGACGGCGCCACCGATTGCTGCGCTGCGCTCGAAAATCCCGGTTTTCCAGCCTTTGAGCGCGAGATGCGCGGCGCATGCCAGACTGTTGTGGCCCGCCCCGACAAAGATGGCGTCGAACTCGCTCACGCCCCGTTCCCATTTCCTTTATGCTTAAAGATAATTGCAGATGCATATGTTTTCGTCTAGTAGGATATTAAGGGCCGAGACGAGCCTTGATCTTCACCAGAAAGAGGGAACTTCAGACCATGGACACGCAAAAACTCCTCGGCGAAGTCGCCGGCCAGCTGCTTTCAGGCGCCATCAGGGTGGTCGACCTCTCTGCGCAACTCGGACCCGACACGCCTCTTATCAAGCTGCCGCCGGAGCTTGCCGTCGACACGCCAAAGGTCGAGATCCATAACATCTCCCGTTATGACAAGAACGGCCCGTGGTGGGCATGGAACTGGCTGAAGCTTGGGGAGCATTCGGGCACGCATTTCGATGCGCCGCAGCATTGGATCAGCGGCAAGGACTATCCGGACGGCGCCACCGACACCATTCCGGCGCAGAATTTCATTGGTCCGGTCAATGTCATCGACTGCTCGAAGGAAGCCGCCGCTGACCACGACTTCCTGCTCACCGTCGACCACATCAAGGCGTGGGAAGCCAAGCATGGCGCCATCAACGCCGGGGAGTGGGTGGTGATGCGCACCGACTGGTATAAGCGCAATGGCTCGGAAGCCGAATTCCTCAACGCCAACGAAACCGGCCCACATACGCCAGGTCCGACAGCCGAAGCCATCCAGTTCCTGATCAGCAAGGATATCAAGGGCTGGGGCTCAGAGACGATCGGCACCGATGCCGGCAAGGCAGGCGGGATGGAGCCGCCATTTCCAGCCCACACGCTGATGCACAAGGCGAACCGCTATGGCCTCGCCAGCCTCTGCAACCTCGACCAGTTGCCTCCAAAGGGCGCCATCCTGATCGCCGCACCGCTCAAGATCGAGCATGGCACCGGCAGCCCTATCCGCGCGCTGGCGCTTGTATCCAACGGCTAGGTGAAAGCACGCCAAGGTGAGCCAGCCGGATCACATCATCGTTGGCAGCGGCATCAACGCGCTGGTCTGCGCGGCGATGCTCGGCGGCAAAGGGGCGCGTGTGCTCGTCCTCGAGCGCAACGACCGCATCGGCGGCTGCGTGCGTACCGAGGAGATCACCGCTCCCGGCTTTATCCATGACGTGATGGCAACCACCTTCGTGCTGTTCATCACCTCGCCGGCTTTTGCGGCGTTGGGCGGCGATCTCGCCAGGCACGGGCTGGAATTCTGCCACACCGGCACGCCAACCGGCGTGCTGCGGCCGGACGGCAGTCATGCAGTGCTCACCACCAACCGCGCCGCCAATGTCGCGGCAATCAATGCGATTGCCGCCGACGATGGCGACCGGCATGCGGACGATGTCAGCGGCATCGAGCGCAATGCCGGCCTGTTGTTCGGCCTGCTCGGCGGCAGCCTGTGGTCCTATCCGACGGCGAAACTGCTGGCCGGCGATGCCTGGCGGCGCAGCCCACGCGGCCTTGCCGCCTTTCTCGGCGAAGCACTGGTGCCGGCGCGCAGCTGGCTGGAAAGCACCTATCGGTCCGAGACAATCCGCGCGCTGTGGGCGCCCTGGGTGCTGCACGCCGGGCTCGGACCGGAAGACGCCTTCTCAGGGCAGATCGCCAAGGTCATTGCCTTCGCGCTGGAAGCGGCCGGGGCGCCGATCGTCAAGGGTGGGGCGAAGACCCTGCTCACTGCCTTCGAAGCCCTGATACGGGAACGCGGCGGCGACATCCGCACCGGCGCCGATGTCGCCTCGATCGTCCAGAGCGGTGGCCGCGCGACCGGCGTGCGGCTGGCGTCGGGCGAAACGATCACTGCCAACAAGAGCGTCATCTGTTCGGTCACGCCGACGCAGCTTTACGGCCGGCTGGTCGGCAGCGAAGCTTCCGAAGCCGATGTCGAGGCGACACAGAAATACCGCTACGGCAAAGGCAATTTCCAGATCCACTATGCGCTGAACAAGCCGCCGGCATGGCGCGGCGAAGGCCTCGACAAAGTCGCGCTGCTGCACCTGACGCCGGGGCTCGACGGCGTCTCGAAAGCCTGCAACGAAGCGGCGCGCGGCATGCTGCCGGACGTGCCGACCATCTGTGTCGGCCAGCCGCATGCGCTCGACCCATCGCGCTGCCCGCCTGGCAAAGCAATACTGTGGCTGCAATTGCCCGAAGCGCCACGTCACATCAAGGGCGATGCTGCCGGCACGCTGCAGGCGCCCGCCGACGGACAATGGACCGAGGCGTTGCGCGAAGCCTATGCGGATCGTGCCGAAGCCATCCTGGCCAGCCATATCGATGGCTTCAAGGATAGCGTCATTGCGCGCCGCGCCTATTCGCCGGCCGATCTCGAAGCGATGAACATCAACCTGGTTGGCGGCGACCCCTATGGCGGCTCGTCGACTATCGACCAGTCGTTCCTGTGGCGGCCGTTCAAGACCAGCCGCAACCATCAGACCGGCATCAAAAACCTCTATCACATCGGCGCTTCCACCCATCCGGGCGCAGGCCTCGGCGGCGGTTCCGGCTTTCTCCTGGCGGGGAGGCTGTGATGGAGCAGAAGGTCGCAGAAAAACGCCAGCGCATTTCGACGCTTGGCCAGATCGGCCTGCAGCAATTCGCGCCCTATCTGATGAACCGCATCATGGGGCGCTACAACGCCACCTTGCGCGACGATTTCCGCAAGCAGGGCCTGACCATTCCGCAGGTCCGCACGCTCGCCGTGCTGTCGGTCACCGACGGTGTCACCGTCAACGACCTCTCGGTCTACACCGTCATCGAGCAGTCGACCTTGAGCCGCACGCTCGACACGCTGGAAGGGCAAGGCTTCGTGCGGCGCGAGCAAGGCGTCACAGACAGCCGCATCCGCCATGTCTTCCTGACCGATGACGGCCGCGCCGAGTTCGCGCGCGCCTGGCCGGCAATGCATGACGCGTTCGAGGCGATGTTCGACGATGTCGACGACGCCGAATACGCGGCGCTGATCGCCACATTGCAGAAGATGCTGAAGAACATTCGCAAGCACGACATCTAGACGTTAGGCGCCGGCCGCACCGCCGGCAACGGAAGGTTGGAAAAATGGCCGAACGCTCTTTTGCCAAGGAAGTCGAAAAACTCAGGCTCGGCGCCGGCGAGGAATTTGCGGGCGAAGGCATTCTCGCCATCACCAAGGCGCTGCTGCAATGCGGCGTCGGCTATGTCGGCGGATACCAGGGCGCGCCG
Organism: Mesorhizobium sp. LSJC285A00; assembly: GCF_000503155.1. Taxonomy (NCBI): domain Bacteria; kingdom Pseudomonadati; phylum Pseudomonadota; class Alphaproteobacteria; order Hyphomicrobiales; family Phyllobacteriaceae; genus Mesorhizobium; species Mesorhizobium sp. LSJC285A00. The sequence goes on along the minus strand of NZ_AYVK01000002.1, from coordinate 81,277 downwards.
ATCAGCCATCTGATGGACGTGCTGGCCGACGCACAGGAGATTCTGGGCGAACTCGGGGTGCATTTCGAGGCGAGCGCCTCGGAAGCCACCGCCACCGCCATGCTGGCGGCCTCGGTGCATTACCCCATTCGCGGTGCGGCGACCTTCAAGTCGACCGTCGGCACCAATGTCGCGTCCGACGCACTGGCCAACCTCGCCTCCGGCGGCGTCACCGGCGGCGCGCTGATCATCGTCGGCGAGGATTATGGCGAGGGTTCCTCGATCATGCAGGAGCGCAGCCATGCCTTCGCCATGAAAAGCCAGGTCTGGCTGCTCGACCCGCGCCCGAACCTGCCTTCGATCGTCAAGGCGGTGGAGGATGGTTTCGAGCTGTCCGAAGCGTCCAATACGCCGGTGATGCTGCAGGTGCGCATCCGCTGCTGCCACGTCCACGGGCACTTCATAGCCAAGGACAACAAGCGCCCGCCGATGACGGTGGCCGATGCGCTCGACGCGCCGCGCCGCGACACCGGCCGCATCGTGCTGCCGCCCGCCTCCTTCCTGCACGAGAAGGAGAAGGTGCAAAAACGCTGGCCGGCGGCGGTCGATTTCATCGCGAGGAACAAGATCAACGAGTTCTTCGGTTCGGACCATGGCTCGGTCGGCATCGTCATGCAGGGCGGCATGTACAATTCGGTCATCCGCGCCTTGCAGCGGCTCGGCCTTGCCGACACCTATGGCGAGACGGATGTGCCGCTCTACGTTCTCAACGCCGTCTATCCGCTGATTGACGACGAGTTCCTCACCTTCTGCGAAGGCAAGCAGGCGGTGCTCGTGGTCGAGGAGGGCCAGCCCAACTACATCGAGCAAGCCTTTGCCGCCATGCTGCACAAGGCCGGGCGCGGTACCAGGCTGGTCGGCAAGGAGTATCTGCCGATGGCCGGCGAATATACCGGCCAGGTCATGCTCGACGGCATTGGCGCCTTCCTGCGCGCCGAATCCCCGCATCTCTTGCCGGGCGAGGTGCGCGCGCCCAACAAGGTCGGCGACGGCGTCGACACCGCCGACCTGATAAACGTCGTGCCGGGCCGTCCGCCGGGCTTCTGCATCGGTTGCCCGGAGCGGCCGATCTTTGCCGCGACAAAGCTGGTCGAGCAGGAACTCGGGAACCATCACATCGCATCCGACATCGGCTGCCATTTGTTCTCGATCATGCCGCCTTTCGAGCTCGGCGCCACCACCATGGGCTACGGGCTGGGGCCGGCATCGGCATCGGCGTTCAATTCGCCCGACGCCAAACGGCGGTCGATCTCTTTCGTCGGCGATGGCGGCTTCTGGCACAATGGCCTGACCTCCTCGATCGGCAACGCGGTCTTCAACAAGAACGACGGCGTCATCGTCATCGTCGACAATTTTTACTCCGCCGCCACCGGTGGGCAGGACATCCTGTCGTCGCGCGCGGGCAACAAGACCAAGTCGACCAAGCATCCGATCACCGAAGCGGTGAAGGGCATGGGCGTCAAATGGCTGCGCCACATCGACCGCACCTACGATGTCGGCAAGATGCAGGACACGCTGCGCGAGGCGCTGACGACGGAGGAAAAGGGACCAAAGGTCATCGTCGCCTCTTCCGAATGCATGCTCAACCGCCAGCGTCGCGAAAAGCCGCTGGTCGACAAGGCGATCAAGGGAGGGACCCGTGTCGTCAAGCCGAAATTCGGGGTCGACGAGGACATCTGCACCGGCGACCACGCCTGCATGCGGCTGTCCGGCTGCCCGTCGCTGTCGGTGAAATCGCTCGACGATCCGTTGCGTGACGATCCGGTGGCATCGATCGACCAGAGCTGCGTCGGCTGCGGCAATTGCGGCGAGGTGGCGGACGCCGCCGTGCTGTGCCCATCCTTCTACCGCGCCGATGTCGTGCACAATCCGGGCCGCTGGGACCGTTTCCTGGAAAGCGCTCGCCGCGCCGTGATCGGCCTGATGCAGCGCCGCCGCGAGAGCCGCAGGTTGACGTTCGCCGATGCTTGACCAGGCTTCGCCCTTGCGTCCGAAATCCGGTGCCGCCGATACCGAGCCGGTGATCAAACTCGCTTTGCTCGCGGTCGGTGGCCAGGGCGGCGGTGTGCTCGCCGACTGGATCACCGATGTCGCCGAGCGCAATGGTTACGTCGCGCAATCGACCTCCGTCGCCGGCGTCGCCCAGCGCACCGGCGCTACGATCTATTACGTCGAGACGGCCCGCGACACCGGCCGGCTGCCGGTCTTTGCCCTGTCGCCTTCGCAGGGCGACGTCGACATACTGATCGCCGCCGAGCTGATGGAAGCCGGCCGCGCCATCATCAGGGGCTTCGTCACGCCCGATCGCACCACGCTCATTGCTTCTTCGCATCGCATTGCCGCGGTGTCGGAAAAGATCGAGCCGGGTGACGGCCGGGCCTCGTCTTCGAAGGTACACGCGACGGCGGAAGCTGCATCGAAACGCTTCATCGCCTTCGACATGGAAAAGATCGCCGCCGATAATGGCTCGATGATTTCCGCCAGCCTCCTTGGCGCGCTGGCAGGCTCCGACGCATTGCCGTTCAGGCGTGAAAGCTATGAGCAAGCGATCGGCGCCGGCGGCCGGGGCGCGAAAGCCAGCCTCGCTGCCTTCGCCGTTGCCTACGACCGCGCGCGCGGTACGACCGTCCCCGCGCCAGAGCCGGCAGAACCGGCCACGGTCGACCCCGCTCCGGGTGCAGGGCGCGTGAGCGGTCCGCAGAACCTGCTGCAGGGTTGGCAGGCACTGGCCGCCCGCATCGACCTGATGCCCGCGGCGGTGCGCGACATGGCGCTCCGGGCGCTGAGAAAGGTCGTCGACTATCAGGACATCTCCTATGGCGGCGAGTATCTCGACCGGTTGGACAAGGCCGTTGCGCTTGATGATCCCGGCCACGCCCATGCATTGTCCATCGCCGCCGCCAAGCATCTGGCCAACGCGCTGTGCTATGACGACATGATCCGCGTCGCCGATCTCAAGACTCGCTCGACCCGCGACCAGCGCGTGCGCCGCGAGGTCGGCGTCAAGAACGGCTCGATCCTGCAGGTAACCGAGTATTTCCATCCGCGCATCGAGGAGTTCTGCGGCACTTTGCCGGCGGGGTTGGGCAGCTACATTGAGAACCGGCCGAAACTCGCTGCTTTCCTTGATCGTCGCATCAACCATGGCCGGCGCATTCGCACCGACAGCTTTGCCGGCTTTGCGGTCCTCTGGTTCATCGGAGGCCTGCGCCGCTGGCGGCGGCGCCTGTTGCGCCACAAGGTCGAGACGGCGCATCTGGAGCGCTGGTATGCGCTGGCGCTCAGCCACGCGCCTCAGGACTACGCGCTCGCCGTCGAAATCCTGAACTGCCGCCGGCTGATCAAGGGCTACAGCGACACCCACCTCCGCGCCCAGTCCAAATTCGATCGCGTGCTGTCGGCGCTCGATCTGGTCAAGGGCCGCGATGACGCTGCCGACTGGATCAGGCGGTTGCGCGAAGCTGCGCTGAAAGACGAGAAAGGGGACATGCTCGATGGCGCGCTGAAGACGGTGGCATCGTTGTGATCATGGTGTCGGAGGAGGTCGAGCTTAGGCTGGTACCTCTACGCTACTGCCGCCGTTTCCCTACTCCCACTGGATTCGCGGATTGAACACGCCGCTTCAAGCGATCGCAGCTCGGCTTCCACCCGGATTGCGGGAAGCGTTGCCGGCCGACCTGCGGGCGTCAGTCGCGCGATATGGACAGCCCCGAGAGAAGCGGAGCGTACGCGGCGAGCCTGCGGGATACGAACTCGGTGAAGAGCCGCACCCGCTTCGTCTTGCGTGTCTCGCCTTGCGTGAGAAGCCACAGTGTCCCATGCATGGGCACGTCGATCCCCGGCACCCTCACCAGCAGGGGGTCGGCATCTCCGACGAAGCACGGCAGTTTCGTTATCCCAATCCCTTGGTGCGCCGCGATGATCTGCGTCTCGGCGTCAGGTGTCCTGAACGGTACTCCCGTGACGTGAACTTCTCCCTCGCGCGCCCAGTCCGGAATTCCATGATTGTCTATGCCTATCCACCGGATGGGATCAGGCGTGCCCGCACGCCACGCGGCTAGTCGATCGCGAGACATGTAGACGCCGCTGAACAGCTCCGGTCCCTTCAGGCCGTGAAGATTGAGCGGCAGGGTCTTGCGGTCGGCGACAATGCGGATCGCGACGTCGGCCTCTCGGTTGGTCAGATTTGCCAGCTCACCGGACGACAAGATTTCCATCTCGATGTCGCGATGCAAACGCGCGAAGTCGGCGAGATCCGGCATGAGCAGGTGTGTGGCGAGGAACGGTGGAAGCGTCACCCGCAAAAGCCCGCGCGCGCTCTGGTCACGACCGAAGACTCGCGTCTCCAGTTGGTGCGACGACGCTTCCATCTGGGTCGCGAGATCGAGGACCTCCTCGCCCGCAGCCGTCAAGCGGTAGCCGGAAGGCAGCTTTTCGAACATCTGCGCCCCGAGGCGTTCCTCGAGCTGAGCGATGCGCCGCAGCACGGTCGAGTGGTTCACACCGAGGTGTGCGGCGGCAGCACGCACCGAGCCTACGCGCGCGGCGGCAAGAAAGTAGCGAACGTCATCCCAGTCGATCATGGTGCATTCCTGCGCAGCGAAGTGCGGCTTGCAAAGCCCATACTAACACGATCAGCCGCAGTTCGTGCGGTCGCCGCGGCGTTCAATCATCTAGCTGGATCGTTTTCGCACCAGCGATGTGCGCGATTGCGCACTCACCGCCCGACTTCGGCGAACCCATCTTGAGGCTCTCGCGGGACTTTCCCGTACAGCCAAAGATACGAGACGGCGAAACGAAGGATGCATGACATGAACAGACTGAATGGAAAGACCGCTGTGATAACTGGCGGCGCTACGGGCATCGGTCGCGCCGCAGCCAAGCGCTTTATCGAGGAGGGCGCCTTCGTCTTCATCTTCGGCCGCCGGCAGGAAGCGCTCAACGCCGCCGTGGCTGACCTTGGGCCTAGTGCCCGCGCGGTTAAGGGCTCGGTCTCGGATGAGGCCGACCTCGACCGACTCTACGCTGCGGTGAAGGCCGAGCGCGGAAGCCTGGATATCGTCTTCGCCAATGCCGGGGCGGGAAGTCCGCTTCCGCTCGGGCAGATCACCGCCAGGCACATTGACGAAACCTTCGACACTAATGTGAAGGGTACGATCTTCACGGTCCAGAAGGCGCTGCCGCTGATGAGCCAGGGCGGTTCGATCATCCTGACCGGCTCGAGCGCCGGCACCACGGGCGCTCCGGGGTTCACTGCCTATAGCGCGAGCAAGGCGGCAGTGCGCAACCTGGCGCGGACCTGGGCGGAGGACCTGAAGGGCACCGGCATCCGGGTAAACGTGTTGTCGCCCGGGGCGACGGCGACCGAACTCGCGAAGGAGGCGTTGGGCGAGGAAGGCCAGAAGGCCTACGGCGCGATGACTCCGCTCCAGCGCATGGCCAATCCGGCGGAGATCGGGGCCGTGGCCGCCTTTCTCGCGTCGCCGGACAGCAGCTTCATGACCGCCAGCGAAGTCGCCGTCGACGGCGGCCTGGCTCAACTCTGACCCCCAGCGCGGTCCGTACCTGGGCCGCGCGCAACGAAAGACAAAGAATTATGAAAAAACTCGAAGGCAAGATCGCAGTCATCACGGGCGGAAGCAGCGGGATCGGATTGGCCACAGCCAAGCGCTTCGTAGAAGAAGGAGCGCACGTCGTGATTACCGGGCGAAGAGAGAAGGAGTTGAAGGAGGCCGCAGCCTTCATCATGAAAAACGTTACGACGGTCGTGGGTGACGTGTCGCTCCTGGAAGATCTGGATCGCCTCTATGCCGTCGTGAAGGTGAAACATGGTCATATCGACATTCTCTTCGCCAACGCCGGCGCGGGGACGATCGCACCGCTCGCCGTCGCTACCGAGGCACATTTTGATCAGACCTTCGATGTGAACGTGAAGGGTCTGTTCTTTACGGTGCAGAAGGCCCTTCCCCTGTTCAAAGACGGCGGTTCGATCATCCTGAATTCTTCAGTGTCGAACGTGTTGGGGCTTCCAGGGTTTAGTACCTACGCCGCGAGCAAGGCGGCTGTACGCAACTTCGCGCGCGCTTGGACACTGGAATTCAAAGACCGCAAAATCCGCGTCAATGCAATGAGTCCGGGACCAATCGAGACGCCGGCCTTGGAGACAACGACTGGCCTTACCCCTGAGCAAGCCGAGCAAGCGGCCGCCCAGTTTGCGTCACAGATCCCAATGGGTCGCAGGGGCAAACCAGAGGAAATCGCGGCTGCCGTAACGTTCCTCGCCTCCGATGAAAGTTCTTTCGTCACCGGCGTGGATCTCGCCGTCGACGGAGGCATGGCGCAAGTCTGACCCCGGCATTAGCACCAGATCGGAGAAGTACTATGAACTATGCAATCGTAGGATTCGGCAATATCGGACAAGCCCTTGCCAAGGCGTTTGCCCGAAACGGCATCGAAGTTTCCGTTACAACCACACGCGACCCGGAAAGCTTTGCCGCCGATGCGGCCGCGATCGGACCCACGATCATCCCCAAAAAACTGGCGGAAGCCATCAAGGCGGACATCATCTTTTTGGCTGTCCGCTTCGAGGCGCACCCGAATGTCGCGAAGGCGCTCCCTACCTGGCAGGGGAAGACGATCATCGATGTGACCAATGCCTATGGCGTGCCCCCGGAGGAACTGGGAGGACAACCTTCTTCCAAGTTCATCGCGCAGGCCTTCTCTGGCGCAAAACTGGTCAAGGGCTTCAACCATCTGGTCGCCCCGGTGCTTGATCAGGATCCGGCCGTACATGGTGGCCGGAGGGTCGTGTTCCTGGCAAGCGACGATGACGCTGCCGCAACACGGATTGGGGAGCTTGCGGAAAATCTCGGTTTCGCGCCGATCAACCTTGGTGGGGTGTCGGAAGGTGGCCTGCTGGTCCAGGCGCGCGGAAACAGATGGGGCCATCTGATCTTCAAGGACCTGGTCAAATTCGACTGACGAGCGCGACGTCCTCGGCAAAGAGACGACGCACGCGATCGGAACTCGGATCGGATCAAGCTCGATCCGATCCGAGCAAATGGAGAAATCACTATGAGCACCGAGAAGAATATCCACTCCTAAGGAGATTTCGATGTACGACCAATCCAAGGTGTCCGAATTAATCCGGTTCGCACGAATCGAGGCGGGCTCCACCGTGATCGACGTTTACCCTGGCGACGGAGACTGGACGCGCCTCTTCTCCGACATCGTCGGATCAGAGGGGCGGGTCTACAGCTTCGTGCCGGCCGAAGTCGCCCACTTCAAGAACGATCCGGTCGGCCTCATGCGAACGCTCGCGAAGGAGCCGAGCCGAGAGAACGTCGAAGCCACCTCGGCGGATCTCGTCGCGATGCCGGAGATTACGCAGCCAGCCGATGTCATGTGGTTGCACCTGTTCTACCACGATCTTCACACCGCCTTGATCCAGAAGAAGGGTGCGACGGCGGCCGACTTCAATCGAGCTGTCTACAAGCGGCTGAAACCCGGTGGGTCCTACGTCATCGTTGACCACGCCGCTGCCGCGGGGTCGGGCACGAGCGACACCCGGTCGCTGCATCGGATCGACCCTGCATTCGTCCGCGAGGAGGTGGAGGCGGCCGGCTTCGTACTGGACGCGGAAAGCACCGTGCTCGCGAACAAGGATGACCCGCACTCGATCAAGGTGTTCGATCCCGCGATCAAGGGCGAGACCGATCGCTTCGCGTTCCGGTTCGTGAAGCCCTGACAGGTCCTGGGCGCCGACTTCATGTCGACCGCCCCATTGAGTCCATCAACTCGGGTTCGGACCCGTCAAGCTGGGAAAGGTCAACGAGCATGGCGCGCTGGTGCACGCACGCGATGCGGCAGCGCTTGAAGGCGTCCGAGGTGATGATGGCACAAGGTTCTGGAGCACACCTGCCGCAGGTTCCTGATTTGAACTTGATGAATGACGGAAGTCGCCGCGCCGTTGAGGGAGCAGGCGCATCCCCTCAGGGATGCGCCGGACAAACCGTTCAAGAATGGTGGATTTCCGTTCCCAACACCTTCAGGCATTCACGGATGAACGCCGCAAGCGCGGTCCAGCCTTTGGCTGAAACCATGGTCCCATCGACATAAGCGTCGGTGGGAGACAGATCGATATAAGTGCCGCCGGCAAGCGTCACCTCCGGCTCGCAAGCGGCGAGCGCCGCCACCTTCTTGCCGCGCACGACGCCGTCGACCGCGATCAGAATCTGGACGCCATGGCAGATCGTGAAGATCGGCTTTTTCGCCTCGTGGAAATGGCGCACCATCGCCTGTATCCGCTTGTCGGTGCGGATGTATTCGGGGCCACGACCGCCGGCGCAATAGACAGCGTCGTACTGGCTCAGCTGCTTCTCGGCGTCGGCAAAGGTCTTGTTGATCAGCGCATTGTGGCCGGGCTTTTCGGTGTAGGTCTGATCGCCCTCGAAATCGTGCAGCGATGTCTTGATCATGTCTCCGGCGCTTTTGTCGGGGCACACGACATGAACGGTGTGTCCCACCGCTTCCATCGCCTGCTGATAGACAAAGATTTCATACTCCTCGGTGAAATCACCGGTCAGCATCAGGATTTTTTTGGCTGGCATGTCTTTTCCTCTCGGCTTGTTTCAGGGGCGAGGTGCACTGCGCGCCTCCTTCCCGGTATCGAAATCGGCTCAGAACGGGGAGTAGAATTCGTAGGCGGCAGGCTGGGCGAACAGCGGCGCGCCGCGCTTGAGGGTGCCTCGGGCAAGCAGCATCGCCAGGCTACTCGAACGCAGGCAGGAGCCTGTCCCGCGAATTTTCGATGTGCGCACGCATGGCTTTTTCGGCGGCGTCCGGATCGCCCGCGGCAAAGGCAGCGAGAATAGCCTCGTGCTCGTCGAGCGCCTCTTCGGTCACCCTGGAGTGATACATCAGGCGGAAGATATGGAAGTGGGTATGCTGGTGATTCAGCGTCTCGCGAATGAGTTCGTTCTGGGCGAACTCGACGATCTTGTCGTGGAAGATCGCATCCTGACGGGCGAAGTTCGAATAGCGCAGGCGTTCGTCTTTCCCCACCCGCCGAGCCATGACGCCGGCCGCCTCCTGCAGCGCGGCAAGGCGCTCGCCGTCCATTGTTGCGGTGGCTTTGGCCGCGGCGGCAGGTTCAAGCAATAGACGCAGCTCGTAAAGCTCGTCGAAGCGCCGGCGGGTGATTTGCGGGGCGGCGCGATAGCCGATCAGGTGGGTTTTCAGAACCAGCCCTTCCCCCTCCAGCCTGCCAAGCGCTTCACGAATGGGGGTATGCGAGACGTTGAATTCCTTGACGAGATTGTCGACGGTGATGCGCGATCCCGGAGCAATCCTCAAAGACATCAGCTGCGCGAAGATTGCTTCGTAAACGTCGCCAGCCAGACTGTTGGCGCGCTGAATACGACCGGTCGCACGGGCTTCATTGTCAACCGTCAGGTCCGTGTTCTGCATCGTTTGCCTCTTGACAGAACCACCCACTAACATGATGCTCCGCGAAACTCAATCCTATATCCTATACGATTTTATGAGGATATCGCATGATCATGACCTGCAGCGCCGAGGTCGGCCTCTGGCACGAAGCCAAGCCTGTCGGCTTCCAATCCGTCTTCGCAGGATTTTGTGCATGAGCTTGTTTGCAGCGGCGCGCCTGCCGAGCGAGATTCTGTTTGGCAAAGGCCAGCGCCATGTCCTGCCTGCCATTGCCGCCAGACATGGGCGGCGTGCGTTCGTCTGTACCGATGAGCGCTTCGCGGCGACGTCGCAGTTCGCCGAGATTCTGGCTGGCTTGCACAACGCGGCGATCGAGGCGCTGGTCTTCGACCGAACGCTGCCGGATGTGCCGCGCGACAGCGTCGCCACCTGCATTGCGGAGGCGAAGGGTTTCAAGCCCGACATGGTGATCGGAATCGGGGGCGGCAGCTGCCTCGACATGGCCAAATGCGCTGCACTTCTGCTCAGCCATGGCGGCAAGCTCGAGGACTACTATGGCGAGTTCAAGGTACCCGGCCCTACCCTTCCGGTAATCGCAGTGCCGACGACGGCTGGAACAGGCTCCGAGGTGACCCCCGTCGCCGTGATCTCCGACCCGGATCGGACGCTGAAAGTGGGTATCGCCAGTCCGCATCTCATCGCGGCAGTGGCGCTTTGCGATCCGGATCTGACGGTGACCTGTCCACCGTCCTTGACGGCGATCGCCGGCGCCGACGCGCTGACGCACGCAATCGAGGCCTATACAGCGGCCAAACGCGGCGTCGACCCTCATTTGCCGCAACAGCACGTGTTCATCGGCAAGAGCGCTCTGACCGACCATTTCGCGCTTCTGGCCATCAGGCTGCTCGGCCGCAGTCTCGAAAAGGCATATCGCGACGGATCGGACGAGGATGCGCGCGCCGACGTCATGATGGGAGCGCTGGCCGCCGGTTGCGCCTTCGGTACGGCGGGAACGGCCGCCGCCCATGCGGTGCAGTATCCCGTTGGCGCGCTTACCCACACCCCGCATGGCCTGGGAGTGGCCACGATGCTGCCCTATGTGATGACCTACAATCTGGCCGCAGCAGCCGCGGAGATTGCGGAAGTCGGCACTGCTCTTGGCTTTTCCCTTCAGGGCGGCGGCGCCGATGCCTTGGCGCACGCCACCATCCGTGAGGTGAGCCGGCTGTTTGGCGCCATCGGCATCACACCGACATTGGCCGAACTGGGTCTTCCCGAAGACAAGATCGACTGGACGGCTGAGCAGGCGCTGGGCATCGACCGGTTGATCAAGAACAATCCGCGTCCGTTCGACCGCGCCGCGATGCGACAGCTGGTCAGGGCTGCCTATGACGGCGACATGTCCGCCACCATGATGTGATCGACCAGGAGTTCATCCAATGAACATTGCCGCAGGCATATCCGACGAGGATCAAGATATGTTCGACTACGCCACGGTCTCGCACGGTCTCTACATTGGCGGACGCTGGCGGCCCTCATCGGAGGGCCGCGTGATCGAAGTGGTCGATCCCTCGACCGAAGCCGTGATCGCTGCGGTTCCCGACGCCACGCTCGCAGACGCCGCCTCGGCCGTCGACGCGGCCGCAAAGGCGGCGGCCGGCTGGCGCGAGACCCCGCCACGCAGGCGATCGGAAATCCTGCGGCGCTGCTTCGAACTGATGACCGAACGGGCGGAGACGTTGGCCGCGCTGATCTCGCTGGAGAACGGCAAGGCGCTGCGCGATGCGCGCGGTGAAGTCGCCTACGCCGCTGAGTTTTTCCGCTGGAACGCCGAGGAGGCGGTCCGCATCAGCGGCGAGTTCGGCCTTGCACCCTCGGGCGCGAACCGGATCATTGTCGACTACCAGCCCATCGGCATTTGCGTGCTCATCACGCCATGGAATTTCCCAGCCGCCATGGCGACACGTAAAATCGCTCCGGCGCTGGCGGCCGGCTGTACGGTGATCCTGAAGCCCGCCAGCGAGACACCGCTGACGGCCTATGCGCTTGCGGCGCTCTACGAGGAAGCCGGCGTGCCGCCCGGCGTCGTCAACGTCCTGACGACCTCGGCCCCCGGACCGGTGACGGCGGCCATGCTGGCCGATCCGCGCGTGCGAAAGCTGTCCTTCACCGGCTCGACCGGCGTCGGGCGCGTGCTGCTGGCCGAAGCCGCAAAGCACGTCATTTCCTGTTCCATGGAGCTTGGCGGCAACGCACCCTTCATCGTCTTCGACGACGCCGACCTGGAAGCAGCCCTCGACGGTGCGATGGTTGCCAAGATGCGCAACGCCGGCGAAGCCTGCACGGCCGCCAACCGGCTTTACGTCCAGGCCGGCATCCATGATGCTTTCGCGGAAGGCTTGACCAAACGCATGGCGGCACTCAACCTGGGCCCGGGCACAGACTCAGACACAGAATGCGGGCCGATGATCACCAGGAAGGCTGTGCACAAGATCGACCGGCTTGTGCAGGACGCCGTTGCCCGCGGCGCCAAAATCCTGTGTGGCGGCGGCGTATCTGAAGGCAGAGGCTTTTTCTATCCGCCAACGGTGCTCAAGGACGTGCCGGCCGACGTTGCCATGGCTCACGAGGAGATCTTCGGTCCCGTGGCGCCGATCAGTCGCTTCGAAAGCGAGGCGGATGTCATCTCCAAAGCCAATGACACCGAATACGGTCTCGCTGCCTACATCTATACGCGCGACCTGGGCCGGGGGATGCGCGTGGCATCGAAGATCGAGTCCGGCATGATCGCGCTCAACCGCGGCCTGATGTCGGATCCGGCGGCGCCTTTCGGAGGTGTCAAGCAGAGCGGGCTGGGCCGCGAAGGTGGCCAGAAGCATGGCGTTGCCGAGTTCATGGAGGCGAAGTACATCGCCGTGACCCTGTGAGCGGACATCCCGCCAAAGATCCGTTTCGCATTCGCGATCATGTGGTCGAGTTCGACGACATCGTCGCCGAGATCGTTCGCAGAAGCGAGGAGACCAGGGCGAACGTTCCCATGGTCGCCGATGTCGCCTACGGGGCTGACGCCACCGAAACCATGGATCTGTTCTTTCCCGAGGGCAAACGGGACCGCCTGCCGGTGCACATGTTCATCCACGGGGGCTATTGGCGCATGTTCTCCAAGCGCGACTATTCCTACGTCGCCGAGACCGTTACGAACGCAGGTGCGATCGCGGTCATTGTCGACTACGCGCTGATGCCTACCGTCCGGATGGCCAGGATCGTCGACCAGGTGCGCCGCGCCAAGCGATGGGTATTTGACAATGTCGCACACCATGGCGGCAATCCCGGCCTGCTGACCGTTAGCGGTCATTCCGCCGGTGCGCATCTGGCAACAATGCTTTTCGACGGTGACGAGCGGCCTTCCGGCATCAAAGCTGCGCTGCTGCTTGGCGGCCTTTACGACCTGAAGCCATTGCAGATGTCGTTCCTTGGCGCCGAGATCGCGATCACCGACGAGGAGGCCCGCCGATTCTCGCCGATCGACCACAGTTTCGATCCATCCGTGGGCGTAGATATCTCGGTCGGCGCCGATGAAACGTCGCCGTTCCACAGCCAGGCCGCACTCTTCACGGACCACCTTGACACACAGGGACTGACTGTTTCGCGCATCACCCTTGGTGGGGCCAATCACATGAGCAGCGTCCGTGACCTTGGCTTGGCTGGTACCGAGGCCGCGTCACTGCTGGCCCGCGTCGTGGCCGCCTGAGACTTCCGCCAGAAGCGCTGCTGGGCGCGACCGTTCTTCGCAGTAGCGTCGCAGCATCGAGGTGCCGACCGCGGTGGCGAATCTTCCGCCACCGGTCCCCATACCGTAAGCCCGCCGGCGATGTCGACGTCGACGTGGTTCATGCTTTCCAGCGTGATTGAGCTTGATAACCGATGTCGGCGATCGCCGTCATGCAGGCAGCCCAGTTGAGTTCTCAAGGCTGGCCGGCCAAAGACGCCCCTCAGGGGAGAGCGGGCCGACGTTCCGCAACACCGGCCCGCAACCTTCAGAATACGATAGCCCGCGGCACCCCGGAGAAGGGAATCTGCGCTCTCACACCAGCATCGACTGCTGGGCGAAGATGCCCGCCATCGCGCCGTGCGATATTGCCAGGGTGACCGATGGCGGCGTGAGGGGGTTGGCGAGGTCGCCCGCGGCGTAGATGCCGGGCATGCTGGTTTCGCGGCGCTCGTCGACCTTGAGGATTACGCCGAGGGGCGTATCGACCGTGGCGAGGCCCAGTGATTCATGCAGGCTTGCGGACGGCTTGTTGCGCGGATGCGCGAACAGGATGTCGACCGCGACCTTGGGGCCGGTATCGAGCTTGACGGTGGCGTTATGCCCCCCGTGATGGGCGATCTCGCTGATCCGGCCGTCGACGACAGGTATGTTGCGGCGCGCCAGACCGGCCCGGATATCGGGCGGAATGTCGTGACCATCGGCAAAGACCGTCAACCTGTCGGTCCAATCGTGGAACAGCCTGACCTGATTCATCGACTGTGGGCCGGACCAGACGAGGCCCCAATGCTGGCCGGCGACTTCAAAGCCGTCGCAATAGGGGCAGGGCACGATGGACGTGCCCCAACCTTCGGCAAAGCCCGGAACATCAGGCATCTGGTCGGCGACGCCATAGCTCAGGATCAGGCGGCGCGCGCCGAGGCTTCCGCCATCGCCAGTGAGGACGGAGAAATCGTCGATGGCGCCGGACAGGCTGTCGGCCCGGGCATTGACCAGCTTGATCGTGGGATAGCGCGCCAGCTGCCGCCGCGCCTCGGCCAGGATGTCCAGCGGTGGCTTGTGATCGTGGCCGAGCAGGCCATGCGAGTGGCCGGCGAAGCGGTTGCGCGGCAGGCCGGTATCGAGAACGGTGACCTTACGGCGGGCACGGCCGAGTTGCAGGGCACCGGCGAGACCGGCAAAGCTGCCGCCGATGATGATGACGTCATCCATAATGGGCTCCGTGTTGTGGATGAGGGGCTGGTTGGACCTGGTTGAAACCTACCCATCGGCTTGCGCATTTCAGAAACTACATGGTATCGTAATCCAAGAATTAGGATACTGTCAAGGACTGGAATTGTCGTGACCGAAAATAGCCAGGGCCGGCGCGGCCGGCCCGCCAACGAGGCGCTTGGCCAAACGATACTCGACGCTGCGTCCGAACTCTTTGTGGAATTGGGTTTTCAAGCGACCACATTGGACAAGGTCGCCCAGCGGGCGAAGATATCCAAACTCAGCATCTATCGGCACTTCGAGAACAAGGAGGCGCTGTTCAGCGCGGCGATGGCGGCCGGCTGCCATCAGTTGTTTGCGCCACAGGCCCTTCTTGAAGGCGTCGGCGGTTCGGTCGAAGATCAGCTCATGGCGGTGGGATCGTCCCTGCTTCGCACGCTGTTGAGATCAGACGTCCGCAGTGTCGAAGCCATGGTCATGGCCGACCAGACGAATCCAAGGTCGTTAAGCAAGCTCCATTTCGAAGCCGGCCCCGCCCATGTCATCGCCCAAATCGAGGTCCTGTTGCGTCAGTTGCACGCGAAGGCGGTTCTGAACGTGCCCGATCCTCTCCGGTCCGCCCGCTTGTTTGCCGCGCTTTTCAAAGGATCCGATCTTTTGATTATCGCACGCTTCGATCAGGCGAGAGCGGCGGACGACAACGAAATCGAATCCTATTGCCGGTCGGCCGTCGCCATGTTCATCGCTGCGCACGGCTAGCACTCTGCCCTGCCCGCTAATCATTGTATTTCTGCGAAATACTCCGCTAGAGCCGCCGTCGCGATGGCGCCCATCCACCTCATGTCGATCGCGTCGGGGTCGGACTGCGCGCCCGCCGGTGAGCGGCATCTCCTACCTGCTCCGGTCACAGCGCTGCTTCGGCCGACCCTGTGCGGGCGAGGAAGAGAATGCCGGTTATGGCCCGCGAGAATCGAGCAGATGGGGTATCAGCCGCCGCGAAGGACACCTGCGGACGGAACCTTCTTTGGTACACTTGAGTACGTCCATTCGTGGCTCGGGCTCCAGCGGTTCGTGCCCCGACGCGCCTGGGAAGGCCGCTGGTGCCCGCGACAGATCCTTCCAAGGTGCAGGTCTGGAATGGCCCAAAAATTCTCTCGAGCTCCCGGAACATCGGTCCGCCCCTGTGGTTCGACAAGCAGCGGCACAGTCGATCCAACCAGGCATCGGCCCGCTTAGGACAGGCGCGAGGTCCCTACCCACAGATCTTGCGAAAATAGGAGCAAGCTATGCGAGCGTTGGTCTGGCACGGCAAGGAAGACATACGCTGCGATCAGGTTTCGGACCCGGGAATTGAGGATGAACGTGACGCGATCATCAAGGTGACGAGTTGTGCGATATGCGGCTCCGACCTTCACCTCTACCACAACTATGTGCCAGCCATGCTGCCCGGCGACATCATGGGCCACGAGATGATGGGAGAGGTCGTCGAGGTCGGCAAGGGCGTCAACGGCGCTCTGAAGGAGGGAGACCGCATCGTCGTGCCGTTCACCATAATCTGCGGTGAGTGCGACCAGTGCAAGCGACAGAACTTTTCGGTTTGCGAACGCACAAACCGCAAGAAGAATCTCGGTGACAAGGTGTTCGGGCACACCACCGCGGGTCTGTTCGGCTACACTCATTTGACCGGCGGCTATCCCGGGGGACAGGCGGAATACATGCGTGTGCCGTTCGCCGATGCCACGCACGTAAAGGTGCCTGACAGCCTTACCGACGAGCAGGTTCTCTTCCTCGGCGATATTTTTCCTACCGGATGGCAGGCGGCGGCACAGTGCGACATTGAGCCCAACGATACGGTTGCGGTGTGGGGCTGCGGCCCAGTCGGGCAGATGGCCATACGCAGCGCCCTGCTGCTCGGCGCGAAACAGGTGGTGGCGATCGATTGCCTGCCGGAACGGCTTTCCATGGCCGCGGCCGGCGGCGCCATCGCCATCAATTTCGCCGAGGAAAGTGTCGTCGAACGACTGCGGGAACTCACCGGCGGAAAGGGCCCGGAGAAGTGCATCGATTGCGTCGGCATGGAAAGCCACGTCTCGCTGGCCCAGCCCGATACCGTCTACGATCGCGCAAAGCAGTTGATGCTGATGGAAAATGATCGACCGCACGTTTTGCGTGAGATGATCTATGTCTGCCGGCCGGCCGGCGTGATCTCGATCCCCGGCGTCTACAGCGGGCTGGTCGACAAGATTCCGATGGGACAGGCAATGAACAAGGGGCTCACCTTCCGAATGGGGCAGACCCATGTCAACCGTTGGACCGAGGATCTGTTGCGCCGCATCGAAGATGGCCAGATCGACCCATCCTTCGTCATCACCCATACCGTGGGGCTCGAGCAGGGACCCGAGATGTACAAGGTGTTTCGCGACAAGCAGGACAGCTGCATCAAGGTTGTATTGAAACCGTAGGGAAATCGTCATGAACGTGATTGCCAAACTTACCAACATCACCCGATCGCCTGGCGATCCCAAAGTGCTGAAGACTGGGCAGAGTGCGGTCGGGGCATCCGATGGCCTTGCCCGCAAGCTCGGCTGGTTCAGCATCGCGCTTGGCGTCGCCGAGCTGGTTGGCGCCGAGCGGATTGCCGGCGCGCTCGGCATGCGCGGCAAGGAAGATCTGATCCGCGCTTATGGGGCGCGGGAAATAAGCAGCGGCATACTCTCGCTTTCAGTGGACAAGCAAGCTGGGCTGTGGAGCCGGGTGGCCGGCGACGGCCTGGATATCGCGACATTGCTGACAGCGTATCGGCCTGGCAACCCAAAGCGCGATAATGTAGGCCTTGCGCTTGCCATGGTCGCCGGCATCACATTGCTCGACATCATCGCTGCGAAAAGCGTGACCGCGCGCCACTCTCGGAGCGGGACCAAGCCACGCGACTACAGCGATCGAAGCGGCTTTCCCGGAGGCACTGCCGCAGCCCGCGACCGTGCCCGCTCGCAGCGCAGCCAGGAGGCCGGCGCAGCCTGATAGAGATTGCCGAACCCCTGGCGCCATGCGACCTGGACAGGTGGCATCTCGTCAGGCCCTAACGCCAGAGGTGGTAGCTCTCGGCGAGCCGAGTTTGCTGGAACAGAGTGGACCGTCGCGCGGCCGTTCTCGCCGTCTCCTGGGTCACCGCCGCGCATGGGTTGTGTGGCCGATGCGTTAAAGGCACGAAGCAAGCAGCGATCCGACCGGCGTCGAGCCTTCCATGTCTCTTGCCTTGGCAAGGTTCCGGCGATCCTCAGGCCGAGCCGCGTTCGGGAAGCTCGGTCTCTTCCGCCACCCCTTTCCGCAGGTCTCGGCGCAAGCGTTCCGCTTCGTCGGAATTATTATCGTCGTCTGTCCGCTCGAGTTCGCGATCGATTGTCTCGCGCGACCCCTCTGCCGGATCCTGTTGCGGAGATGTGTTCGGGCCGGTTTCGATCTTGCCGTCGCCGGGAACGGTGCGGTCGCGAGACTTCGTCATCTTCAGCTTCCCTTTCATCTGTCATCTGCCTCGGCATCTCCGATGGCATGAATTTTGGCCGCTTCCTGCCGAACCGGATCGTCGACGCTTTGTTCCGGGAAAGCCCCCGCAGGTTCGTGCTGGTCGGCCCGGGGCATTGGTCGATGCCCATGCCGGGAAGCATCCTATGCCAACGAGGTCGGCGGCAGCCTCATCGATGTCGTTATCAACATGTGGGCTGTTTCGGCCCGGACACGCGAGCACGCCAGGCTCGCGGCGAGTTTTCGAACCGAAGCAGATGCGCAACGTAACAACTGGATGTATACGGAAAAGGCTGCCTCATCCACATCGCGCTTCGGGAGGGCCGGCGGCATGCTCGCCTGGGCGGTCCGGCAGCTGGTAGCGAACTGGTCATAGGCCTTTGCAAAGCCGCGTCGATGAAGCGGGTGCGGTAGCGCTGGTCGGTGTAGCGTCGAGGCATCTGTCAATCGGAGACAAGCGCGACCACTTTTGGGACTTCACTGTTTTTTCCACCGGGACTCGACATCTCACTATCATAGTTGATTGTGGCTGCCGGTGACCCTGCGTAATGGATAGCCATTCCAACTCTCCAACAGGAAAACGGTATGTTGTATCCGGGTCGGTTTTTGGGGCCAAGCGAGATTGAGATGCTCGCCCAGGTTTGTCACACGGTCTGCAAAGAGCGCGCCCTACCTCTTGCTTCGCAGAACGGAGAGCGCATAGCTGCGCATATACTCAGGCTGTTTATGAACGGCTTGATTGAGCAGAATGAACTGCTCGATGCCGAGAGGAACTGGGCTCTTCGGCTTGACCGTTCGGTCCAGCAGACGATGTCACCTACGCGCACATGAGAGGCCGCGGGACCCAGTTTGGTTCTTACAGCCGAACACCCGCCGCTATCTGAGATATGTTGCGGGGTTTTCTTCGCCGCGGAGTGATCCGACACAGTGCGGAAATCATGGCAATCCTGTTCGCAGTGATTCTATTGATACGCGTAATCGCAGTCGCATTCTTGGTCGTCGGAAAGCCGCCAGGGCCAGTTGGGAACAAACCTGACGTTTAAGCGTTTGTAGAGCCCTTCCACCGGGCAACTCACCGAAATGCTTCTTGCCGTGCATGATGCGATGTCGACGGCCGTTTTGGCGGGCAGGAGCGCCAATGCGGAAATAGTAGGCGTGGTCGACCTCACCAACAAAGCTGAGGTCGACATCGGCATCACCAGCTTGGGAAGAGCCATCCAGTTCGTGGCCAACGCCTCGGTGCTTGGATACGACATTCGCGGCGCCATGGTCTTCTATGGCGCGCCCGGTACCCCGAGCCTAAGGGCGAGAGAGTGCGAGCGCTTGTGGGCGCAGTTTGGCGGCGCGCTTCTACAGCCGTAGCTCTATCAGGACGTTCGCCCCGCCCGTTCTTGGTATGAACGCGTACGGAACTGAGGCGCTACCCAGCCGCAGCGGGAATGGCTCAGTGGTAGCTCTAGCTGGCGACCGCACTAAGCAGCTTTTCGGTGATGGGCTTTGAGCGGCTGAGCCAGCGTGAGAACGTTCGGCTGCATATCTGCCGGTGCCTGCTTTCATGTGACTGGGCGAGGCTATTGGGGAGCCGGGTTGACCACTGGCCCTTAGCCGAGGGAAGCACAGTACGGCAACCTCGCTCTTTGCTGGCTAACATCCTTCCGCTCTCAGGGACCGGACCATGCGCACAACAACAGGGTCATACGGTTTCTTTTCGGATTTCCGATAATTCATTGTGAAAAGCGCGGCACGCTGGTTGCAGACCATAATTGCACGGACGTAGCGAATCTCGCCATTCTTGACCCCGGAGTAGCTGGCCCATTTCGGGGCTAGGCGCCGATAGGTCAGTCGCCAACCGGCCTTTTCGTCCTCGATCATGCGATGTTCGATCTCGGCGCGAAAACTTGCTTTGCCCAGTCGCGCGCCCCAAACGACCAGAAACGCGTCTCTTGGGCCCTGAAAAGCCGCGCCCTGCTCCGAATTCTGGGTCAGGACGAAATTCGGAGGAATATCGAAACTAAAGCCAAGCTGTCGGACGCCGAAGGGCTGCCACGCCTCGGCCTGAAGCAACGTGGTCCAAAAGAGAAAAACTGTAAGTCCCAGCAGGAGGCGTCGCATTGCTCTGATTTAGCGCTGGCTAACATGGTGTCCAGACGGACAGAGGTCCGTGACATAAAAAATATGCATCATGGCCGCGCAGCATATGGACGCGGGATTCGCGATTGACGGCGTGCGGTCGAAACGGCTTCCGTCCCACGAAAGGAGAGGACGCAGAGGGAATTGGTGCGTCGGTATGATCGACTGGCAGAAAATTGGCGAGGCCGAATGTCCAACGTTCATTGCCCGCAAAAATGGGCGCCGGTTCCTCTTGTGCCTAGGGAAGAGGAGCCGAATTATTCCCTGGCGAAGACCCTGATCTACCTCAGACGGGGGCATGCCTCAGTAACTTCGCCGTGACCTGATCCCTTCGGGGAACAATCACATCGAGCTCCAGTTTGGCCTTCAAGCGAAAGCACTGATGGAGCATGCCATGAGATTTCCACACAGCACGACGGCCGCGGCCGCCGTTTTCATTGCCCTGACCTCCCCCGCACTCGCCCAGACAAGCGGAACACCATCACCCTCGAAACCTGCACCCGCTCCGGCAACCGAACCGCCGACCGCCGGACAGTTGCCGGATGCGACCGGACAAGCGGATGGACCAACACGCGAAATGATCCGCCAGATGGTTGAGCAAGCTGTCCGTGACCGACTGCAGCAGGATCGCGGTTCCGAAGAGGGTTTCCGCGAGGAGGATAGTCGCAACTATCAAGGCGATCGCAACGAGGATGCTGACCGCCACGATGAAGATGGCGACCGTTGGCAGAACCACGGTGACCGCGATCGTGGACACAGAATGGCTGGACGCTGGCATCATCAGATGATGCGCGGTGCCGGCATGCGACTGATGCTCGGGCTGTTGGACACCGATGGCGACGGATCGGTGTCCGAGGACGAGGTTCAACGCGCGGTGGGCAGGATGTTCAGTAGCGTTGACGAGAATGGTGATGGCAAGATCGATGTGAACGAGATCCAGTCCTTCATGCATGGCTCCAGCATGCATGGCACTGATAGCGAGGACACGCCGTAGCTGTCTTCAAAGGGAATGCCCTCCCTCGGACAAAGCGGGCGCGTGGCGGCCGATCCCGAAGCGGTGTCTCTTGGCTGTTAGGCGCCCGGCCAGCACCCTTTAGGCTTGAGCTATTCCCGCAGTCCCGCGAGACGCCAGCCGTGACAAAAAAGGCTTCGCATTGCTGATCGAGGAACGATCGAAGCCGACCAACGCAAGGTCACTCGGGCGCTCGGTCTTCCAGCAGAACGAAGGATGCGGCGATCAAGTCGTCGCCATTGATACGTCCTTGGCTGTCCTCCAACATAGTTGCAACCTTGTGGAAGGCCATCATTTCACCCGCGTCAATCTGCGCTTCACGCATCTTGGCTGTGAGATCAGCCACGCGATTTCCTAACGAATGTGATTTTGCAGTCTCGCAATTCGACATGATTAGTCATCCTTTGCCTTGGGGTTTCACGCTGCCGAACGCAATGCTTCAGCGGATGTTCCGAATTTGGCCATCAGTCTTATGGGATAGGACTTGCGTCTGATTGCGGTTGGAAGAAGCCCGAACGGCGGAACACGCAGCCGGACGCCGAATTGGAAACCCACCGTCGATCGAAGTCCCTTGTCGCCGGTTGAGATCCCGCCATCTTCACTGTCGAGAGGGTGGCGGGATCGCCTTCCGAGGAGCGAGCGCATATGAGGTAATAGATATTTGGCAGATGTACTCACGGCCATCCTGCTCGCTTCTTTTGTCTGCGCATGTTCATTCTTTTCGGGAAACCCCATCTCTCCAACAACACGCAACAACCGCGTTGCTACCCACGATTGATGCGATGACAACTGCATCAACAAAGCAAAGCCTCTTCGCCTAAGGTGCGATTGCCGCGGGCTTTTTCGACTTGAAGGTCGTGCAACGCGCCCGGTGGTCAGGCCATGGCGTTCAGCGGGAGCCAGGTAGACTCATCGCGAAAATCCCGCAGCGAGGCATGTCGCAAGTCCTCCTCGCCGCGTGCGGATACTGGAATCCGCCTGGCTCGTTGTGACAGGCATGCGAAGATGAGTGTCGGCGCATGGACGCGGAAAAACCCGCCAGCGTGAGCCAGCGGGCCTTGTGATGGGATGGCCCGCGCGTGCGGTCAAGGCTGCGCGGGCCGACCATGATGAATGAGGGGACATCTTGGTCACCGGCACGACCGATGAAGAACGAGCCGGGTGTGACAAAACACCCTTGGAGCGAGGATGTTCCCGTCCGCACAAAAAAGCCCGCCGGCGTGAGCCGGCGGGCAGCCGCTATTTTGCCGTCAAGCGGACAGACCGCTTGCGGCCCACCCACTGCAGCATTTTCCACTTTGAGCCGGAATCATTCTCAACTATGGTTCGCCAGGCTTAAGGCATGGGGGATTGCCGATGGTTTTATCACGCAGGGGTGTCGTGCTCGGCGGTCTGGCGCTGGTCGCGGTCGGTGGAACCAGCAATATTGTTCAAGCCGCGGGGGCAAAATCCTTTTTCGCCGGTACCGCCAGCGATAACGATTTCGTCTATCGCAAGACCAACTTCGCCAAGATCGACAAGAGATGGCATCGCCAGATCGTCAAGTATTTCAGCAGCGAGCCGGTCGGCACCGTCGTGGTCGATACCCGCCACCACTTCCTCT
This sequence comes from Mesorhizobium sp. LSJC285A00, assembly GCF_000503155.1. Classification (NCBI taxonomy): domain Bacteria; kingdom Pseudomonadati; phylum Pseudomonadota; class Alphaproteobacteria; order Hyphomicrobiales; family Phyllobacteriaceae; genus Mesorhizobium; species Mesorhizobium sp. LSJC285A00. Next base: position 58,543 of record NZ_AYVK01000002.1, on the reverse strand, counting down.
ACCTCATCATGGAAAACAAGACTGCCATCCGCTACGGCGTCGGCGTCGGCAAGGAAGGCTTCAAATGGTACGGCCGCGCGACGATCGATCGCCGCGCGCTGTGGCCGCAATGGGTCCCGCCCCCCGAAATGCGTGAGCGCAAACCGGACCTGCCGCCCATGATCGCAGGCGGCGCGTCCAACAATCCGCTCGGGCCGCGCGCGCTCTATCTGTACCGCGACGGCGCCGACATCGGCTACCGCCTGCATGGCACGCTGGAGCCATGGAGCATCGGCACCGACGCTTCCAGCGGCTGCATCCGCATGTTCCCCGAAGACATCATCGACCTCTACCAGCGGTGCCCGATCGGCACCGCGGTGGAGGTCCTGCCGCACATCGCCGACCAGGCGCCCGCTTCCACCACTGTCGAATGATTGGCGCATCATGAACCGCATGATTGAAAACACGCGCCGGCTGCTCGCCGCCGGCCTGCTGGTTGTGGCCACATCCTGCTCGACCAGCAACACGCTGGCCCCGTCGACGCCCGACGTCACCAACGCCGAGATTGCCGGCTTCCAGAACGTGCAGCCGGGCAGCGAGGAGGATTTTATCCTCAATGTCGGCCGCCGCACCTACTTCACGAAAGGTTCGGCCGCGCTCGATTCTGTCGCCAAGGCCACCCTCGACACCCAGATCGCCTGGTTGACAAAGCATCCGCGCTGGCTGCTCAAGCTGCAGGGTTTCGCCGACGATCCCGGCGCAAGCGAAACGGCGCTGTCACAGCAGCGCGCCGATGCGGTGATGGACTACCTCGCCGCCGGCGGCATAGACCGGAACCGCATGTGGGCCAAGGGCTACGGCAAGGACAGGCTGGTCCGCGACTGCCCCGACTCCGCCTGCAGGTCGCAGAACCGCCGCGTTGTGTCTAATTTGCGCGATGAGAGGGACGAGTCGTAGAGGCTGCTGTTTTGCTGGTCGCCAAATCAGTCTCACAACGCGACGGCGGCATGGCTGCAATGCGCCTATCGGGGACATTCACCCAGCGTTTGCCCCTCCCCGAAAGCTGACGCTCCGGTTGAACCCGGAGTGAAGTCAGCTTCCCGTCTACCAACCTCCGGTTCAGGGTCTGGTGGGAGGCTTCGGCATCCGCCTCGACCAGTTTGCGGACGTGGCGGTTGTCCGCGATCCTGATCGCGCATGAGCCTCGCCACATGTCGGTGTGCTACCGGGAGTGGGCGCCGTGGAGCTGGCAGGTACGCTCGCTCAAAGCATCGGCCGTCCACCGGTGACCTCGTAGAGTGCGCCGGTGGTGTAGCTCGATCCTTCCGAGGCAAGCAGCACATAGGTCGCTGCAAGCTCTGCCGGTTGCCCGGGACGCTTGAGCGGTGTGTTCTTCCCGAACTCCTTGACCTTCTCAGAGGGCATTGTCGACGGGATCAGCGGCGTCCAAATCGGCCCGGGAGCGACCGCGTTTACCCGAATGCCGCGTTCAGCTACCAGTCCTGCAAGTCCGGCGGTGAAGTTGGCGATCGCTCCTTTGGTAGTGGCGTAGGCAAGCAGTGCCGGCGAGGGACTAGTCGCGTTGATTGAGGATGTGTTGATGATGGTCGAGCCGGGTTCCATGTGCTTCACTGCTTCCTGGGACAGATAGAACATCGCATAGACATTGGTGCGAAAGGTGAGATCCCATTCCTCCGCGCTGATGTCCTCCAGCTTCTCGAACGACGCCTGGTGGGCTGCATTGTTGACGAGGATGTCCAGGCGCCCGCATTCATCGATAGCTCGCTGCACAAGCGACCGCGCGAAGATTTCGTCCGAGATGTCGCCGGGTGCGAGCACCGCCTTGCGCCCCGCTTCCTCGACCAAGCGCGCCGTCTCCTGCGCATCTTCGTCCTCTTCAAGATAGGAGATCATGACGTCGGCGCCTTCGCGTGCAAACGCGATAGCCACCGCCCGGCCGATGCCCGAGTCCGCGCCGGTGATCAGCGCGACGCGGTCCGTCAGCTTACCGCTGCCGCGATAGCTCTCCTCTCCGTGGTCGGGCCGTGGATCCATCTCGTCGGTGTAGCCGGGCATGTCCTGCTGCTGTTCGGGAAGCGGCGGCCGAGGATATTTCTGCTGGGCATCCTGCATGTCAGCTCCTTTTTTGGCTGGAGTTGCGGTTGTGTCGATCCGGTTCCGTGATCGATCCCTTGGCGGCTTTCGAGCCACCGCCCCATTCCTCGGACTCGCACGCTTGGTCGCCGCCCATGAGGTCCGGCGAACCGCGATTTGCGGTGCCGCTGTCCGTCTTCTTCAACTCGTGCTCCTTCTTGCGTGGCTCGTCATTCTTTCTCGCCAGCGGTAATCATCGACCTCAGCGGCTCTTGCGCCACATTCGCCTCGATTTCCGCGCGTCCGGGGGTATCCGGTAGCGCCTTGCGGAAATTTTTCGCATAATCCGGCGGCATCTTCGGTGGCATCATCGGTTCGTACGGGTCGACCACGGCCTCGATGACCACCGGACCCTCAGCAGCCAGGGCAGCGTCGAGAACGCCTTCCACCTCCTCGGAGCGAGAGACGCTGTAGCCAATGCCGCCCATGGCTTCGGCGGCCATGGCGAAGTCGATGGGCTGGAGTTCGCAGGCGAATTGCGGGTTACCGAGGAACATCATCTGCTCCCAGGCGATCTGATTGAGCATGCCGTTCTTGAGCACGAGCACCTTGAGTGGGACCCGGTACCGAACTGCCGTCGAGAACTCTCCGAGCTGCATCGCGAGACCGCCGTCGCCGACGACCGCAAAGACCGGCCGGCCGGGAAAGGCCAGGCCCGCGGCGATCGCGTAGGGCAGTCCGCATGCCATCGAGGCCAGCGCGCCCGAGACGCCGAAGGCCTGCCCGTCACGCAGTTCGATATGGCGGGCCGCCATCTCGGTGTTCTGGCCGGAATCGGCAACCAGGATCGCCTCATCGGGCAATCGTTTCCCAAATGCGCGTGTGACCACCTGGGGCTTGAGCGAAGTGGCGGCCTTTTGCTCCGACTGCGCCATCATCTCGCGCCAGCGTCGCATGCCCGCCTGCGCCTTCTCGAGGAAGCTGCGATCATCCTTGCGCTTCAGGCGCTTGTTCAGCAATCGCAGCGTCACGGCGGCATCGCCGGCAAGGCCGGCCTCAACGGGATAGCGCAGGCCGATGCGCTGCGGGTCGCGCTCGATCTGCACCCCGCGCGCCTGTCCCGGCTTCGGGTAGTATTCGATGTAGGGAAAGGTCGAGCCGACGACGAGCAGCGCGTCACATTCCTCCATGATTTCCTGCGACGGCAGCGTGCCGAGAATTCCGATGCCGCCAGTCGTCAGCGGGTGATCGTCGGGCAAGGCAGCCTTACCGAGTAAGGCCTTTGCGACGGGGGCACCAACCAGCTCCGCCGTCTCTTCCAACTCGTGCCTGGCACCAAGCGCGCCCCGACCGGCGAGGATCGCGACCTTCGTCGCCCCGTTCAGGATCTCGGCGGCTTTCGCAAGTTGTTCTTCGTCGGGAAGCCTGCTTCCTTCGAACCAACGATCCGGCGTATGCGACGGTTTGTTGCGCTTCGAGCGCTTGGCTTGGTAGAGCGTGTGCTCCTGCACATCGCTGGCGATCGACAGATGCGCAACGCCGCGACGTGCCAGCGCCGACCTGCAGGCGAGACCGGCCAGGCTTTCCATATGCGCCGCGTCGGAGACCTGCGCGTTGAAGACGGCGACATCGCTGAAGACGCGCGTCAAGTCGACATCCTGCTGGGTGAAGGTCTCGATGAGGTCGTGGAACTGCATGCCGGTAATGGCGAGCACCGGCGCTTGGTCGAGCTTGGCATCGTAGAGTCCAGTCAGGAGGTGTGTGCCGCCAGGGCCGGAAGTTGCGAGGCAGACACCGAGCTTGCCTGTCCATTTTGAATAGGCGCACGCCATGAACGCCGCGGATTCCTCGTGCCGCACCTGAATGAAGCGGATGCGGTCCTGCCGCTTGCGCAGCGCCTCCATGATGCCATTGATGCCGTCGCCCGGCAGGCCAAAGATGATATCGACGTTCCAGTCGATCAGCGTCTCGATGAGGATGTCCGCGGCGGTCGGCATGTCTCAGTCCTTACCGCGATGCGGATCCCGCCGCCTGGCTGCTCTTGTTCGCGGTCTTGTCAGTCTTACGCTGGTCTTTGTTGCCGCCGCGATTGCCGCCATGCAACTCGTCGGAAGATTGAGCGGTCTTGCCGTCTTCCAAATTAGTGGCCATGCGCAAAGCTCCCTTCATCCGGCCTGCCTAACCAGAAAGTCGGTGAGATGTTCCGTGCCCGAAGGCAAGGCCGCCTACTCAGGTGCCCAAGGGAAACGTGTCAGGTATTACCACTCGATGAGGCGTGTTCGGCAGTCAGCGGCTGAACAGGCGAGGTGCGATCGAACCAGACGAAGGCATCGAACTGTTGCGAGGCCGAGGATTGCACGTAGTGGCCGAGGCTGCCTGATCGCCAAAAGCGCTCGCGGCAGAGCTGGCCGATGTTCAGGTCGCGTCTTCGCAGGTCCCTATAGCCAGAGCGCAACGCCGCCCGGACCGTCCCCATAGGCGAACTCCTCGCACCCCTCGTCGACGAATTTCCCGCGCGGGATTCCGCCTCAGTGGCGAAAGGACTCGTTCGTCGCGCACACCGCGGCGGGCGATGTGTGCCTCGACCATGCGGTGCCTGGCGTGCCGGTAGTCTGGCATGGCTCCTCGATAGCCTTGAAGACGACAGGCTTAGTCGTCCTGCCTGCGCTTGTGGTGCTCGCTCTCCTGGTTTTCGCCGCGGATCATCTGGCGATCATCCTTGTCGGTCAATTCCACGCCCTCGTCGCGCAGATTGGCGCCGTCTTGCCGCGCCTCGCGCTCCTGCTTGGTTCTCTTCAGCTCATCCTCGGCATTGAAATCGTCGCCGGCATTGCTGGTGTTCTCGCGCTTTTCGATGATGCGCAGCTGCTGCTCGTGGGTCTTCCGGCCGGCCATGGCAAGGCGCCTCCTACTTGTTCGTGCGTCCGGTCTGGTCAGGATTGATGCCGCCCTGAGGCGTCACATCGTTCTCGACATCGCCTTCGAACGTATTGTCCCCATCGAGAGCATCGTTCTCGTCGAGCATATCGCCGCCCTTGACCGCGCCCTTCGAGGTGCCGATTCCCGGGTTGTCTCGCAGATCCTTGTCCGTGGGCTGTTTAGTCTTGGGGTGTTGGTTGGTCATGGAATTTCTCAGCGCTGGTTGAGCTTGGACGAACGACGGTCCTGGCGCTGTCCAACTTCAACGTGGAGAAAATGTTCCGGAACATATTCGCTTGTCAGGTGCGCGTAAGCGGCCAGGCGGCCGCCGTCTCGGCTAGCGAAACTCCAGGCATGCCACATTACATCCCATTCCGAGGCGAATTGGCGGGCTAAAGTGAAAATCGAGACGGTCGAAAGCTTGCAAGGAGTGGGTGCTCTGTTCCGGTGGCGATCTCGGTTGCAAGCAGTTCGCCGGCAATCAAGCCAAGTGTTGCGCCGCTGTGGCTGAAGGCGACGTAATACCCCTCGATCTCCCGCAACTGGCCGAAGACCGGCTCGCCGTCTCCGGGGATCGGCTTGGGCCCGACACCGTAGCTCTCCAATTCCAATTTCGGATGACCGTCGAGAACATTCGACGCTTCGTCGAGAAGCCCCTGGATGGTCGATGCTTTTACGCGATAAGTCCCGTCCGGATTGACTACCACCTCTTCTTCCGACCAGGCAGAATCGAGCGCGAGGGCGCCATCAGGCGTCGGCCGGATGGCGACGCGCGGCGTGTTGAGCACGGCGCGTAGCGGCAAGTCGACTGGCTTGGTCCTGACCAGCAGCGCGATCGGTGTCCCATCGGCAATACGCTGACCGGCCACGGCGACCATTCGCGGCACATCCGCACCGGTCGCCAGAAGCACCGCGTTGGCGGCGAAGCTGATCCCGCTGGTGGTGGTGACGCCGGTGGCGCGGCCGTTGGCGACGGTGACGGTAGCGCGTCCGGCCTCGGTGACCACCTGGCCGCCCCGCTCCACGAATTCCGCGATCAATATTTCGATCAGCGACGGCAGGTCGACCCAGCCCTCACCCGCGTTGAAGATCGCGCCTTGAGGCGTGACAGCGCTTGCGCAGACACCCGGCGCGACCAACCTTATGGCGTCCGCGGACAGATGCTGCGCATCATAGCCGAGACGTTTTTCGTGAGCGAAGACATCGGCGATCTCGTTTGAGGCATCGTCCGCATCCCACGTCAGGCCACCGTCGAAACGCAGCCAGGCGGCATCCGGGCATCGCGCCGACAAACTGCGGTAGCGGTCGATACCGATCATGCGCAGGCGATGATATTCAGCCGAGCGCCTGCGCGCCGAATTGATCCAGGCGAGCGAGCGGCCGGAAGCTCCCTTGGCGAGCGGTCCATCATTGACCAGCACGGTCTCGATGCCGAGCCTTGCAAGATGAACGGCCGAGGAGACGCCAAAAATGCCGCCGCCGACAACAACGACCTTGGAAACCTGATGTGATGCAGCCATGAGATATCTTTCACTGGTGGAGGTTGGTTTGGGCGGCCGTCTTGAAGGGCTCATGCGTGATCAAAGCACTTCGGCAAGGAAGTGCTTCAGACGTGGGCTTTTCGGCGTGTCGAAAATCGCTGCAGGCGTGCCGGCCTCGATGATGCGGCCTTCATCCATGAAGACGACCTGATCGGCGACCTTGCGGGCGAAGCCCATTTCATGTGTCACCACGACCATTGTCATGCCGCGCCGGCCGAGATCCGCCATGAGGTTGAGCACGCCCTTCACCAGTTCGGGATCGAGTGCGCTTGTTACCTCATCGAACAAGATGACCTCCGGGTCCATCGCCAATGCACGAGCGATTGCCACACGCTGCTGCTGGCCACCGGAAAGGCTCCCTGGACGATGGTGTTTGCGGGTCGCAAGCCCGACGTCGGCAAGGCGCGCCTCGGCGATGCGCTCAGCTTCCTGTACAGGGAGCCCCTTTACCTTGGTCAGCGACAGCATGACGTTTTCGAGCGCGGTGTGGTCGGGAAACAGATTGAACTGCTGGAAAACCATCCCGACACGCCGGCGCAGTTTTTCAGGCTTCATCGCCAGGATGCTCGCACCATCGAGCAACACCTCACCGCCCTTGGGCTCGACCAGGCGGTTGAGGCAGCGCAGCAGGGTCGACTTGCCCGAACCTGATGGGCCGATCACGCATGTGACCGTGCCAGGCTTGACTGCCAGGCTGACGCCTTTGAGAACATCGAGGTCGCCATAGGCCATGTCGAGATCGGTGATGGCGAGACTGCCGCCCTTGAAGCGGGGCAGCGCTGAGCGGGCATCAGAGCCGGCCTCCGAAGGTGCACTGCCGGTGGCGCCCTCCAGTTCGCTCACTTCGGCCAGGCCGCTGATGACGAGGCCGGCCTTTTGCTTTCCGACCCGCAGCGAGTTGTCGATGTAGTTGACCACATGGGTCAACGGCACGGTGATGACGAGATAGAACACGCCGGCCAGAAGCAATGGCGAGAGGTTTCCGGTGACCACTGCCTGGTCCTGACCGACACGGAAGATCTCGCGCTCCGAGGCGAGCAGACCGAGGAAGTAGACAAGGCTTGAATCCTTGACGTTGCCGATGAACTGGTTGACGAGGGCCGGCAAGACGCGGCGGATGCCTTGCGGGATCACGATCAGGCGCATGCCTTGGCCGTAGCTCATGCTGAGCGCCCTGCAGGCCTCCATCTGCCCGCGCTCGACGCTCTGGATGCCCGAGCGGAATATTTCGCCGATATAGGCGCCGGCGATCAGGCTCAGCGCAAGAATGCCGAGCGGAAAGGGCGAAGGGCCGAAGATTTCACGGCCGATGCGGGCAAAGCCCTGGCCTATCAGCAGGATGGTGACGATCGCCGGCAGCCCACGGAATATATCCGTGTAGACCCGCGCCGGAATGCGCAGCCAGCGCGATTGCGAGATGCCCATGACCGCCAGGATCATGCCGAGAATGACACCCAGCACCGTCGACGCGGCGGCGAGGATCAACGTGTTCTTCAATCCGATGGTGATCATGCTGGGCAGCACGTCCGCCATGGCCTGCCAGTCGAGGAAACTGCGCCGCAGGTTTTCGAGCCAGTTCATTTGCCCCCCTTTCGGTTGCGCTATTCACATCGTCCGCATCAAGGACGGCTGCGTAATCCGGCCGCCGGCATGAGAGCCAGCGGCCGGGTACGGTCTACTTCTTGGGAAGATACTGGTCGGGCATCGGCGAGCCGGGGAACCACTTTTCGTAAAGCGTTTTCCAGGTGCCGTCCTGCATGGCCGCGTGAAGGGCGGTGTTCAGCGCATTGCCGAGCTTGTCGTTGCCCTTGCGCAGGACGAAGCCGGCCGGCGCGTCGAAGGAAGGAATATTGACCGCGATCTTCAGGTTCGGATAGCGAACGCCATAGTCCTTGGCAGCCTCGTAATCGAGGAAGTGGGCATCCACGGTTCCGTTGTTAAGCGCCGAAACGGCGGAGTTGTTGTCGGGGAATTTGACGAGATCGGTTCCGACAAAATTCTTCGCCGCGTAGATTTCTTGGAGCGTGCCTTGCACGACGCCGAGACGTTTGCCCTTGAGCCCGTCCGCCGACGTGATCGACTTGTCGGCGGTAAGCACGGAGAGATAGCCTGCGATATACCCGTCGGAAAAGTCGACGGTCTTCTTGCGTGCTTCAGTCGTGCCGATTGCCGCGACCGCGACATCGAAGCGCTCGTTTGCAACCGAAGGCATCAGCGCCGAGAATTCCTGGCCGGTGAAGATCACCTGGTCGGGCTTGAATCCAAGGCGGCTCGCGACGTTGCGGAACAATTCGATGTCGAAGCCGGTGAACGACCCATCGGCCTGGGTGAAAGCGTAGGGTTTGGCATCGCCCATGGTTCCGACGCTGATGACCTTCGCATCAATAAGGCCATAGGGATTGTCATCCGCGGCGGCCGCTCCTGAAACCAGCCCGGCGCCGAGGCACATCGCCATAAGAGCCATTGCGCCGGTTCTGACCGGGCACATCAACGACTTGAGAATTTCTTTGCTGCTCATGTCTTTCTCCACTCTGAAGGTCTGTTCTTCTTGGTATTTCCGTCGAGCCGCCATCTGGCGCCCCGACATGCCCTTGCCGAGATCACGGTCCGTCACGCCTCTCGGCTCCACTCCCTCTAAAGAGACCGGTCTCATATTGTGTGAGACCGGTCTCTTTGCTAAACGTTATCGCCACGTTGACCACCCGTCAACAACTCTTGTAGTCGTCATCTGATGAAAAGAACCGCCCCCAAGACCCCGTCGATAACGGTCAGCGACGTCGCCCGTGCGGCCAATGTTTCGAAAGCGACAGCCGCGCGCGTGCTCGGCGGATACGGCGTCGTCAGCGACATGATCCGCGCGGAAGTCATGGCCGCGGCCAAGGCCTTGGACTATCGTGCGAACGAGCTCGCCCGCAGCATGACGACCGGCCGCTCCGGCATCATCGGCGTGGTTGTCGGCGACATCGAGAACCCGTTCTTCAGCCTCGCGGTACGCGGCATCAGCGACGCGGCAAAGGCAGCCGGGTTCAACGTCATCCTGGCCAATTCCGGCGAGAAGATCGAGGCGGAAAAGGCGGCCGTGAAACTGCTCATCGGCAAGCGCGTCGACGGGCTGATCGTCACGCCGTCGGAATCGCGCGACATCGCGCACCTGCGCGATATCCACCGCTCGGGCCGACCGCTTGCCCTGCTGGATAGGGCGCTGGCAGATCTGGATGTCGATACGGTCACGACCGACGATCGCGGCATCGCCATGCTGGCGACCCGCTTTCTAGCCGATGCCGGCCACCGCAACATCGCCTATGTGACCGCGGTCGACGCCGAAGGGCACGAGTACCGCGATCTCGGGCAGATCTACACCTCGTCGGTCCGTGAGCGCATCGACGGTTTCCTCACCGTGTGCCGAGAGGCCGGACTTGATCGGCCAGAACGCTTTGTTCGCCTTGGCGCGACAAGCCCCACCGAAACGCGCAGGGTTGCCGGCGAGATGCTGTCGGCGCCGGATCGGCCGACGGCGATCCTCGCCTCCGACAGCGTCATTGCGCTGGAGATCTTCAAGGTGACCCGCGAGCGGGGCCTGCGGGTTCCCGACGACATTTCGCTCATCACTTTCCATGATGCGGACTGGACGAGCGTCACCACGCCGCCCATCACCGTTATCGACCAGCCCGTCTACGCGCTTGGCAAGAGCGTCGCGGAATTGCTCATCCGGCGATTGAAGGGAGATTCCCGCCCGGCGGAAAGGCTCGTTTTGCCGACCGCCATCATTGCACGCGGATCCGTTGGCCCGCCCTCGGATGGAAAGCCGCAAGTGCGCCAAGCATAGGCCTGGCGGCGGTACGGCCCACATGAATACGTTAGAACAAGGTCGACGCACTCCGCTTTAAGAATGTACGTCGATCAACCCAGCAAACACCCTGATCGCAATGCCGCGTCCACCGTCATCGGGACGGCACGTGCCGGCGCATGGTTTGAAGAGCGTGACGATGAGCCAGATGCCCGGCTACTTCTTGCGCCTGCCTGGCTTCAGGGCCGCCAAAAGACTGCTGATCCTGCCGGCCTTGCGGTTGCGGATCTCGGCCTCGTTCTTGCGGCGCACCGCGGCGCGGACAAGTCTGGCGCCGAGATAACGCAAAGGCTCGGGCGGCAGCGACATGCGCCGCTCGATGCCGACCAGACCGCTTTCGCTCCAGCGATCCTTTCGCTCGAGCACCAGGCTCGCCAGAATGCGTCCGGCTATCGGCGTCTGCGCGATGCCGGTGCCGTTAAATCCCATGCCGTAGAAGATATTGGGATGATCGCGCAGGTGGTCGAAGACAGGAACGTGTTCAGGCACGCAGTCGATCGGCCCCGACCAGTCATATTCGATCGCCACACCGCGCAGCGACGGGTAGACCCGATGCAGCTCTCGCATATTGTCGCGGCCGTGCTCCGGGCTGCGGTTGAAGCTGGCGCCGAAATTTCCACTGAAGGCGACGTTGCCGCTGCCACGACCGAAGACCACCCTGCCCCCGATGGTGCGCTGGTAGTAGAGCACCTGGGCCTGGGAATCGCAGATCGAGGCACCGTCGCGCCAGCCGATGCTGTCGAGCAGTTCGGGAACGGCGGCAGTCGCAATCACCTCGCTGCCGACCACATAAAGATGCCGCCGCAGTTCCGGCAGCGCGGAAAGCCAGGCGTTGGCGGCAAGCACGATTTTGTCAGCCCGTACCGCGCCATGCGCCGTGCGCACCGTGCATGTCATGCCGGGTTCGATGGCGAGGACCGGGCTGCGCTCGTGGATGATGACGCCGCGTGCCAGTGCCAGCTTGCGCAATCCGATGGCAAGTTTGGCGGGATGGACCGTGCCGGCAGTGGTCTCGACCACGCCGACATAGGAGGCCGATGAACCGGTGCGGCGTTGAATGTCCTCGGCTGTCAGCGGGCTGAAACGGTTTTCTCCAACAGCCGCCGTCAAGGCCACGGCGGTCTCCCAGGCGCCTTCCTGCGCCATGGAGCTTGCTGTCCACAGCCATCCGTCCAGCCTCAGGTCCATGTCTATGGTGCCGTTTTGCTGCAGCGCCTTCAGCTCCGCGATCGATGCCACCGTGTCGGCGCACAGCAGGCGCGCTTCCTCGAGACCGACGACCGCACTGATCTGGTCGATTTCGGCGAACCATGAATGGACCTGACCGCCGTTGCGCCCCGAGGCCCCCGATCCGCACAGATCGGCTTCAAGGATCACCACCCGCGTTTGCGGCGCCAGTTCAAGGATCCGCAGCGCCGTCCACAGACCGGTATAGCCGCCACCGACGATCACCACGTCGGCGCGCTCGTCGCCTCGCAATGGCTCGGTCGCAGGGGCGGCGGCAATGTCCTGCAGCCAAAACGACCGGTCAGATGCAAGCGCGACCGCAGGCTGCCGCAAACGAATTTTACTCACGCTTGGGCTCCCTGCGCATCGACAATGAAGCTGGCATATTTGGCTGGCAGCCAATCGGGTATCGGACGCGGTCTCTGGGGAAACCCGCCAAGATGGGTGCAGGTCTGCGCCGCCGCGATCGACGCCCTGTGCAATGCCTCCAGGGCGCCGAGGCCGCCGAAATGGAAGCCGGCGAGGAAAGTGGCAATGAAACTGTCGCCGGCGCCACACGTATCCACGACGTCGACAAGGGTCGCCGGCGCATGCACGACATTCGTGCTATCGTCGAAGTAGGAGCCGCGTCGACCACAGGTCAAAACTACCTGCCTTGCGCCGGCCGCCCTGAGCGCGCCCAGCGATGGCTCGATGGGAACATCGACATCGTCCGGTCCGGACGCAAACACAAGCGGGACACCGTCGAGCGGCAGCGCCATATGGGCAGTCGATAGATCGATGCTGAACGGCACATGGTCCGCCACCAATCGTTGAACAAGGTGCTTGTTGGCGTTGGTGCCGAGATGCACCCAGTCGGCCGCGGCGATGACCGCATAATGCGCGGGCGCCGGCATGTAGTTTTCGCCCACACCGAAGGATTCGTGCAGGAACTTCCGGTCGCCGGATTCATCGCGCAGCAAGGTGACGGCCGTATCGCCGCGACGCCGTTCGACGTCGTCCGGGGATAGGCCGGCACCTTGCAGTTCGGCAAGCACCACGTCGCCTTCGGGATCGTTCCCGACGGCGCCGAAATAGCGCGCGGACCAGCCGTTGCGCCGCCATTGCGCCGCGACATTCAAGGCGTTGCCGCCCACCGTCATCAAGTTGTTGGTCAAATAGGCATCAAGGCAATTGTCCCCGACCGCGATAAGCTTCTTCAACGTCATGCCGGCACCGTTGCGCGATTGAGGTATGGCGCGATGGCGCCAAGGCAGCGTGTCCAGGCTTTTACCGGATCGAGCGCGTAGGAGCCGTTGCCGAACGGCTCGAAGGTGAACTTTCCGGCATAGCCCAGGCGCGCGAGTTCGCTGACGTAGTGGCCGAGCGGCAGCGTGCCCTCCCCCCACACCAGATGCCCGCCTGGTGTGCCGTCGACCAGATGGACATGCGCCAGACGCGAGCCGAACAGGTCGACATAGCCGGCCACGGTGTCGCCGGCCGTGGCCATGGCGACAGTGTCCAGCACGACGTCGATGTTTTCAGCGCCCACCTCGTGCAGCATTTGGCGCAGGCCTGCCGCATCATTGACGAGGTTGCTCTCGAACCGCTGCAACGGCTCGAGCAGGCAGCGCACCCCGTTTGCGGCGGCGCGCCGGGCGATCTCGCCGATCGAACCGACCGCGCGGTCCCATGCCGGTTGCCGGGGTTCGCTCTCGTAGCCCCGGCCGGGCGTCAGGAAGAGATAGCGGGCGCCAAGCGCCGCGCAGATGTCGGCTGCACGGCAAAACCGCTCGATGCTGTCCTGGCGCAGTGCGGCGTCGCCGGAGGCAATGTTGATTGGATACAACACCTGCTCAGGCGTAAAGCACCAGGCCGACAGCTCGTTGTCGGCGAGTACCCGGCGAACGGATTCGACACGCGCGTCCGTGGCGTGGAACAGGTCCAGATGCTGGGCAATCCCCCACAGTTCGATCTCGCGCAGGCCAAAGCCTCGGATCGTCCTGGCGACCTCATCGAAGGGGAAGTGCTGGAAGCTGAAATTGGCTCCGATCAGCTGATGAGCAGCGAGCTGCGGCATGAAGGCTCCTTTCGGGAATTGTTATTTGCCGATGCCTTCGGCCAAGCCACGGATGAAGTAGCGTTGCGCGGCAAAGAACACGATCACGATAGGCAGCGCCGAGATCGTCATGGCCGCGAACACCACGGCATAGTTGGTCCCGTGGGTTGCCATGATCGACGTCAGTCCGACCGGCAGCGTCTGCACATCCGAGCCGCTCGTGAAGATCATGGCGAAGAGATATTCGTTCCAGGCGAACAGGACGTGCAGGATGACGCAGGAAATGATGATCGGCCGGCACAGCGGCAAGGTGATGCGCCAGAATATCTGACCCTCGCTGGCGCCATCCATCGTCGCCGCCTCGTCGATGTCTTCAGGCAGATCCAGCATGTAGGCGCGGATGAGGAAGGTGGTGAACGGCACACGGAACGCCGTGTAGAGAATGATCAGTGCCCAGTAGGTGTTGTAGAGACCGAGCGCCTGCAACATCTTCACCAGTGGAATGATCGCCACGGTGGGGCTCAGCATCAAGCCGCCCAGAACGATGGCAACAACCAGCGGCTTTGCCGGCATCTTGGTGCGGGTCAGGCCGAAGGCCGTCCAGGCGCTGATCAGCACGGTGCATATAGCCGAAGCGACGGTCACCAGCACCGAGACTGTCACGTAGCCACGCACGCCCTGGTTCCACGCTTGCAGGTAATTGTTCCACGACCAACGGGTGGGCAGGGCGAAGGGATCGCCGAAGATCTGTGCATTGTCCTTGAAGCCGCTCAGCGCCATCCAGATCAGCGGATAGATGACGACGACACCGAGGCAGACCAGGAACGAATAGAGCAATGTCCTGGCTATGACCGACCACACATTGACGTGCCGGCTGCGACCGGCTGCGACCATCGCACTCATAGCTGCACCCGGCGCCGCTTGGTGTACCAGAGCTGTGCCGCGCCTGTGAGCATGGTCAACATGAAGATGACGGCGGCGATCGCCGCGCCATAGCCGAAATTGTCCTCGATGAAGGCCTTCTGGTAGAGCCACGTGCCCAGCACCTGGCTGCTGTTGTTGGGCCCGCCCGCGGTCATCACCATGATCTCGTTGAACACCTGGAACGCGCCCGTGATGGTGACGATGATCATCAACCCCGTCATTTCCCGGGTGAGCGGAAAGGTGATGCTCCACAGGCGGCGAAGAGGACCCGCGCCGTCGATCGTTGCGGCATCGTAGAGGTCGCGCGGGATCTTCTGGATGGCGATGGCGAACAGCAGCGTCGAATAGCCAAAACCCTGCCATTGGCTCATGGCGATGATGGCATAGATGGCGGTGTGCTCATTGCCGAGCCAAGGCATAACGAGCTGGCTCAGTCCAACACGGCTGAGCGCGGCATCCAGCAAGCCGATCTGCGGCTGGTAGATGAAATAAAACAGCAGGCCGGTCACCGTGATCGAGATTGCCGACGGCACGAAATAGACGGCGCGCCACAGCCGGCGCCAGCTTTCGCTTTTCAGGTCCTCGATAATGGCCGCCAGCAGGAACGCGCCGAAGACCTGGAAGATGACGGAGATGAGAGCGTAGAGGCAGTTGTTCCACAGCGCCAGCAGCACGACCGGGTCGTGTAGCAGCAGCCGGTCGTAATTGGCGAGGCCGACATTGGTGACCTCGCCGGTGTAGATGTCCTGGTCGGTGGTGCTGACGATGAAATTGTCGACGATCGGATAATAGACGAACCAGCCGATGAGGATGAGCGCGATCGCCGCCCATCGCAATGACAACAGGTTGGCGAAGGGCGCCCGCCGGCTCTTTGGCCGTTGCGGCCTGGCGACGCCGATGTCGGCGCCGCTGTCCACTGTGTCCGAGGCCCTTGCCATGCTCGCCTGCTTTATTTGGCCGCGGATGCGGCATTGCGCACCTCGTCCATCACTTGCTCGGGCGTCATCGAGCCGCTCGCCAGCGCCTGCAGGCTGGACAGCCAGACGGCGGCGACGCGCGGTGGGTTGGCCGTATCCAGCCAGGGCATGAGGTATGAGGCGGCGTTGATATCCTTGAGGCCATCGACCACAGCCGCGCTCATGTTCGATTCCGAGGCGCCGCCGATGGTGGCGCTCGGCTGGCCATAGGGTGGCGCAGACAGCACCTGCGCATTTTCCTTGGAAGTCACGAACTTCATGAAATCGATCGCCAGCGGGATGTTCTTCGATGCCGCATTGATCATGTAGCCCTCCGGCGCGCCCTCGATCGACCTGGCGTCACCCTTTGCGCCAGCGGGCACCGGCAGCCGGAAGAATCCGAAATCGGCGGGCTTTAACGCCGACTCCGGCGTGGCGGCCTGATCGAACTCGATGATTTCCTGGTAGTACATAGCCGACTGGGCGTTGGTGAAGGCCTGGAGAGCCGAAGCATAGGATGTGCCGTTGACGCCGGCGCCATCGGTGCAGCGCTCGACAAGCTGGCTGAACTGCTTGAGTGCTGCGACGTAGCCTGGATCGCTGTATTGGGCGGTGGCCGGATCGAAGTCGCGTTCCAGCGTTGCCTGCGGCACGTTGTAGGCGAGCAGCTGGCCTGCAAAGTGGATTGCCGGCCAGGCCTCCTTGTTGCCGAAGGAGATCGGTGTCACGCCGGATTTGCGGATGGCGTCGCAGCTGGTCAGCAATTCCTCGAAAGTGGCGGGTGCCTTGAGGCTGAGCTTGGCGAAGATCTGCTTGTTGTAGCCCATGAACTTGGCATCCTGGTAAAGCGGAATGCCATAGAACTTGCCGTTGTACTGGAACGCCTTGACGGCGGCTGGAGACAGCGACTTGCCCCACTCGGTATCGGCAGCAATGACAGGCGTGAGATCAACGGCGCGATTGCCGCGCACGAAATTGCCACCCCAGCTGCCTGTCCAGGAGAAATAGATATCGGGCAGCGAGTTGGAAGCGACCAGCGTCTTGGTCTTGCCCTTCACGCTGTCGTCGCTCTCCTGGATAAGTTCGACCTTCACATCCGGATGGAGCTTCTCATAGGCCTGTGCCAGGTTGACGAAATAGGGCGACAGCTGTTGCAGCCCGAACTTCGTCAGGACCGAAAGCGTGCCGGTGTATTCCACCTTGGCGTTGGGGTCGGCCGTGACAGCCGGCGAAACGGCGGAACTGCCGCTTATCGACAACCCCAATGATGATACCGCGGCCACCGTGACCGCCACGATTTGCAGCGAACGTTTCATGGATAGCTCCTTCAGAGGTGAGAGGGGATCAATATTCCACGCGTTTGTAGTAGCGACGGGTGGTCAGCGGGTGGTTGCGCAGCACCTCGAGATGGGCGCTCAGCCGCTCGAGCAAGGTGGCGAGCAGAACCGGCGAGATCATGCCGCGGACCTTTGCGGGGATGCCCGGCAACTTGACCGAGGCCGCATCCAGCGTGCGAACGCGGTCCGTGTAGCGCTTGGCGAAGTTCTCGACCCGGTCGGCCAGGGGCCGAAGGGCATCTTCGCCCTTGAACACGAAAACGCTGACGCCCGGCTCGACCAACTCGAGCGTACCGTGGAAGAAGTCGGCGGCGTGCACCGGGCGGGTGCGAATCCACTGCATCTCTTCGAGGATGCACATGCCGTAATAGTGTGCCTCCGGCCACACCGAGCCGGCGCCGGTGAAGATGTGATAGGTATCGTCCTTGATTGTCTGGGCCAGTTCGGCCGCCCTGTCCTCAAAGGCAGCCTTGGCGTCGGCAAGCAGATCCGGCAGCAGTTTGAGTTCGGCGACAGTGCCATCAAAATCATCATATTCGCCGCGCTCTTCCAGCAGGGCCAGGACGATCAGCAGCGTCTGCAGGTAGAAGGATTCCGACGAGGTGTCGTCTTCGGCGAAGTTCGTGAAATTGTGGTCAGCCTCCCGTGCGATTGGCGTATCCGAATGGCCGGTGAGCGAAATCGTGCGCACACCACGTTTTTTCAGAAAGGCCATGAGCTCGACGCCTTCCTTGGTCGTGCCCGACAAGGACGGGATGACCACCACGGCCTTGCTGTCGAGACCGGCGGGCGGATCGATCACGACCTGCGCCGGATAGGCACCGCTCACCGGGAAGGTGGAACAGCGCTGCGCCAACTCGATCGCGGGCAAGGTTAGAAGCTGCACGCCGCCGGTGCCCATGAAAAACAGCCGCTCGACGCCATCTGCCAGCAGTGTGCGCATCAGTGAGCGAACCTCACCTGCGACGGCGACGGCCCCGCTTTGGATCTTCACGAAGCGGTCCCTATCGAAGTTCAGCATGACGTTTTCCTTGTATTTCGCATGTTACAGGCCTCTAGCCCGCCTTAGGCGTCGGTGGGCCGTCTAGCTCGTTTTCCCGATGTGAGATCGATCTCACAAGCAATAATGGGCACGCAATTTCGCCAATGGCAAGTCCTTTATACGAAATTCTCCGAAATCGAGGGGTTTGCTCTTTAGCGCACAGCGCGCCGGGCAACCGATCCGCGTACGATCAAGCGGGTCTGAAATCGGGTACGGCGCGGTGCAACCTTTTTGCCGGCAAGCCGCTCCAGCAGGTATCTGGCGGCGAGCGGTCCGATCTCGGAGATGGGTTGCGCCACGACCGTTATCTGCGGATCGGTGAACGTGGCGAGGTTGAAGTCATCGAAGCCAACCACCGACACGTCATGCGGAATCGAGAGCCCCATTGAACGCAGGCCAAGAAGCGCGCCTTGCGTCATGAGGCTGTCCACCGTGAACAGTGCGGTGGGGCGATTGCGCCGGCTGAACAGGCGGATCGTGGCTTCGATGGCGTGCTCGACGGTCGAGCGCGATACGCCGATTAGCGCTTCATCGATTGCGATCCCATGCGAGTGGAGCGAGTTTTCGTAGCCAGCCAAGCGTTCCTGTGCCGTAAAGATGCGTGACTCGTCGCGCAAAAGACCGATCCGGTGGTGACCGTTGCCAACCAGATAGTCCACTGCCTCGCGTGCCCCGCCCTCGTTGTCGACGACGACGCTGTCGCATTGCAGGTCCTTTACCACGCGGTCGATGAGCACGATCGGTGCGCCTTCGCGGGCCAGTTGCACAATATGCTGGCTGTCGGTTGCAGACGTTGGGGCAAGGATGAAGCCGCGAATGCTGAGCGAGCGAAGGCTCTCAAGCAGTTCTTTCTCCTGTTCTACATTCTCCTCGCTGCTGGCAATCAGAAGATTGTGGCGGTGCTTGCGCAGTTCCACCTCTATGTCGTGCGCGATTCGGGCGAAGAACGGATTCTGGATATCGCCGGGCACGAAGCCTATGATCGGCAATTGTCCGCTGCGCAGCGCCTGCGCGACGAGGTTGGCCCGATAGCCCAGCCTTTCGGCTGCCTCAACCACGCGGAGCGCCGTCTCGTCGCCAACGTAACCATAGCTGTTGAGCGCCCGGGCGGCCGTGGCGCGCGACACCTTAGCCGCTGCGGCAACGTCCTTTAGTGTGATTCCTTTCTGGGCCACAGGTAACCGTCCTTCTTGGATCTGAACATTGCGTCAGATCATTCTCGGCTCGTCTTGCGGGCATCGTTGTGCGGCATATCGGACGATTCTCAAACTGCGAACATAGCTTTCGCAACTCCTTGCCACCTAATCGAGATACGCGCGCTGTTTGGCTATCTGGAAATTTGATCCACGAATGCACCTACATGTTGTGCAGTCAGTTCATTGCCTTGCACTGCCAGCATACGGCAATGAGTTCACGCCATGGTCCAGGCGGCCTCCCTGGCATCGATCATAACACCGATGGAGACGACTAGCCTTGCCGCCAAACTCGTCCAGCGATTGGAGGCGAGCTTTCAAAAAGGTCGAGCCAGACGCTCAAGGCCCGCTGCACGGAGAGCCACAGGCCGGGGGACTCTGAGCAAATCGGGAATCTGGGTCGCTTGCTCTGAACCGTCGGCATCATGCTGCTAACCGGTTTTGATCCTCCGGGGCTCCGCATTGGCAATAGCGACGAAAATGCTGTCGAGCAGACCCTTGTCGCGGAAGGAACTTGCCAAGCAAGGGCACCTCGGCCAAGTACGCAAACAACGCCCGGAGACAAGGCGCATCCGGCAGCACCCTTTTGGGGCCAGATAGAGACTCAGAAACCCAAAGCTTTCATCTTCCCGCTATTGAAAACAGAGGGACTCGATCGTGACGCGTGCGCCCGGCCATCGCCAACGGTGGGCTCCAAACTGATCGAAACTTCTCGTCGACCTTTGCAAGGTGCTTGATCATCGGGGAGACCAAAGCCGAAACGCTGGGGTTGGTGTCTCCAGCGACGCTGAACGAAGCTTCAGGGAAAATCTCAAACCTGCCGATTTCCCTGGCGCTGTCATTGCAACGATCGAGACAATAAGGGAGACCGGACCGGAGGCACGAGAGGCCGCGTCCTTTTCGTGGGATCGCTCCTCCAAACCGTTTGCCGCAATTTAGAGATGTTGCCTTGACCCCGCACTAGCGTCTACTGCATCTGCTAGTAGGAGCGTCACGAATGGCGAGAAAGTCTGTCCGACGCAAGTCAACGATTTATGACATCGCGGTGGCGGCAAAGTTGTCCCCGACAGCGGTTAGTCTCGTCCTCAATGGCTCGTGGCAACAGCACCGGATCAAGGCGGAAACCGCAGCGACCATCCTCGATTGGGCTGAGCGGCTTGGCTATGCTGTCAACCTCAAGGCACGAGGATTGCGGCTTTCCCGATCCGGGCTCGCTGGAATGATCTTGCCACATTACCGCAATCGCTTCTTCGCCGGATTGGCCGAAGCCTTTGAAGCGGAATCCCGCGTCCACCGCTTGTGCCCGATCGTCGTCAGCACCCATCGCAATCCTGATAACGAGTTGAGTGTGACGGAAACCCTGCTGGCCCAGCAGGTGGAATTTCTCTTCCTTGCGGGCGTTCGTGACCCCGATCCGCTGAATGATCTGTGCCGGGCAGCGGGCGTCCGGTGCATCAACATCGATCTGCCAGGCCGCCGGGCTCCCTCAGTTGTTTCTGACAACTACGGGGGTGCCAAGGCGCTCACAGAGATCATTGTTCAGAAATTGAAAGAACGAGGGGGCTCCACCGAAGATCTCTTCTTCTTTGGCGGGGTCAGCGATGATGACGCAACACGTAGCCGTTTGCTGGGTTTTCACGATGCGCTGGCAGCGCATGGGATTGTTACGGGCCCGGGCACGATTGACTGCTGCGGCTACGCACCGACCAACGCTGCTCGGTCTCTCGCTGCACGATACGCTCAGCTTGGGCATCTGCCCTCAGGTATGTTCGTCAACGGCGTGACCGCTCTTGAAGGAACATTGCGGTTCACTTCGACACTAGCCTCAAGTGAGCTTGGACGGGTTGTTGTCGGAAGCTTCGACTGGGATCCATTCGCGGCGCATTTGCCCTTCGATGTGACCATGGTCCGACAGAATGTCGAGGTGATGATTGCTGAAGGATTTTCGCTTCTGGAGAATTATTCGATAGACCACTTTCCGCTGGTGACCGTACCGACCAGCTTTGGGCGAACCGGAGAGCATGACGGCGCCCAAGAAGATTGGGATTCGGCATCCAAATCGAGCATCGACCACTAGCAATTCTTTGTCGCAAGACATCGTTGCAGAAGTTCAACTCCGTTCATCAGCACCTCGGATCTGGGTAGCATCGCCTCCACCCAAGGCTGGCGGGGGATCGCATGTCGTTTCCACGGGTGCAGCCTGAGTGCGAAAGGGCGGATCGTTTACATCAATCGACAAATGTTTTTAGACGCCGGTGGCGTGACCGCCTTGCTAAATCTATTTAGCACCTTGACCGGCCGGCATTCAAAGTCTTTTATGGCGCGTTCTGGGAGGAATGCGGCGCCGAGTGCGTCAATGCCGTCGGGCACAAAGGGGTGGGCCAAACAAAGCCGACATGGGCAATAGGCAACCCAAAAACTCGTCAATCAGGGAGGAATTAAATGTTAGCAAAAACTATACTCGCGGCAGCGTTCGGCGCAGCCCTTTCGGTCGCCACAATGAATGCTGCGCTGGCAAAGGACGTCAAGGTTGGAGTCGTCGTGAAGATCGGCGGCATTCCCTGGTTCAATGCCATGGAAACGGGAATAAAGGAAAAGTCGAAAGAGCTTGGCGACGACGGCTTCATGGTCGGGCCGACCAGCGCCGACCCGGCACTTCAGGTCCGCGCGATCGAAGACCTGATAGCTCAGGGCGTCAGCGTAATTGGCGTCGTGCCGAATGATGCAAACGTTCTCGAGCCGGTTCTAAAAAAGGCGCGCGACACGGGCATCAAGGTCATAACTCATGAATCGCCGGACCAGGTGAACGCTGATTGGGACTTCGAAATGGTCTCGGCCGTTGGTTTCGGTGAGGCCCATGCCAAGCTATTTGCCGAGAAAATGGGCGGCAAAGGCAAGTACGTGGTGTACGTGGGTTCTCTTACCGTGCCCGCACACAATGCCTGGGCCGATGCTGCAATCGCCTACCTGAAGAAGAACTTTCCCGACATGCAGATGGTTGGCGACAGATATGGCGTGGCCGAAAGCGCCGATGACAGCCGGAAGACGGCTCTGGATGTGCTTGCCGCCAATCCTGACCTCGGCGGCTTCCTGACGTTCGGCAGTCAGGGACCGATCGGCGCCGGACGCGCGATCGAGGAGCAGAAGCTTGGTGACAAGGTGGTTCTTGTCGGTTCATTCTCGCCTAGCCAAGGCAGCGCAATGCTCAAATCCGGCATTATTGACGGCGGCTATATGTGGAATCCTCTGGAAGCGGGCAAAGTATTCGTAACGATGGCTGATTTTCTGGCGGGCGGCGGTGAAATCACCGACGGCATGACGATCGAAGGTCTGGGTGTCGTTCACCCTGACTTCAAAACCGGCACCATCATCGTGGACGCTGTGCAGCCTATCACGGTCGAAACGGTCGATGGTCTTGCAGCCCTAGGGCTTTAGATGGCGGACCATGGCTGGCGTGCCGGGGTGGCAGATCAATCCCGGCACGCCCCATCCTTGTCATTTCAGAAGGGCCCGCCGTGAACCTCGTCGCGTCTACGACGCAGGACCTCCCATCGGTTCTGTCGTTTAGCAACATAAACGTCACATTTGGTGGCGTTAGAGCCCTCCAGGATGTCGCCTTCGAGGTTCTCCCGGGTGAAGTGCAATGCATCGCCGGTGAGAACGGCAGCGGCAAGAGCACCCTGATCAAGGTAATCACCGGCGTTTGTCAGCCGCTAGCCGGCGCAAACATGTCGATCGCCGGAAAGTCTGTCGACATCATGTCGCCGGCTGCGGCGCGCAGCGCCGGGGTGGAAGTCATCTGGCAGGACCTCGCACTGTTTCCTGAAATGACAGTCGCGGAAAATATCGGGATCAGAACTGTCCTCGGCAACATGCCTCGGCTCGTCGATCATTCGCGCATTCGCGAGGTGGCGCGAGGGCTGTTGGCGCGGCTTGGCGCCGACCTCAATGTCGACGCGCCTCTGCGTAGCTTTGCAATCGCCCAACGTCAGATCGTCGCCATCGCCCGGGCGCTCGCCGGCGATGCGAAGGTTATTTTCATGGACGAGCCCACATCGTCGCTTACTCAATCGGAAACAGACCGGTTGCTCGCGATCGTTCGAACACTCTCGAATGAAGGCATGGCCATCGTCTTCGTCAGCCATCGCCTTGCGGAAGTTCTGGAGATCTCAAGTCGCGTCACCGTTCTGCGCGACGGTAAGGTCGTTGGGGTGTTCCCGACCGCCGGAATGACCCAATCACGCCTCACCGAACTGATGACCGGCAAGACGTTCGACCAAACCGTGAGCACGAGAAACCTTAGTGGATCACCCGTCGTGTTGAAGATCGACCGATTGACCCGCGCAGGCGACTATGACGACGTTTCGCTGACAATACGGCGAGGTGAAACGCTTGGCCTGACCGGGCTACTCGGCGCCGGTCGCACAGAACTCGCGCTTTCTATTTTCGGCATGCTGCGCCCAGACCGCGGCAGCATCGCACTCAACGGGACGGTTCTTCATCTGAACTCCAACCGCGACGCAATCCGCGCGGGTATTGGATATCTCTCCGAAGACCGCTTGTCCCTTGGTCTCATACAAGCTCAGTCCATCGCCGACAACGCCGTTATCCCGGTGCTCGACAAGATCCTTGATCGAGGGCTGATCTCCTCGGAGAAGAAGGACGCGCTCGTCAATCATTGGATCGAGGAATTGGCGATAAAAGTCGGGCGGCAGACCGATGCGATTTCCACGCTCTCGGGCGGCAACCAGCAAAGGGTGGCCATCGCCAAATGGCTGGCGGTCGGCCTGAAACTGATCATTCTTGATTCGCCAACCGTGGGGGTGGACGTTGGCGCGCGGGCCGGCATCTTCGAGATTGTCGCCAAGCTCGCTGCCGAAGGCCTGGCGATTCTGCTGATATCCGATGAAGTGCCGGAGGTCTATTTCAACGCCGATCGTATCCTTCATATGGCTGCGGGCAAGATAGTCGCCGAATACGATCCGCACGCCATCCCGCTCGGCGACCTGGAAGCTGCCGTCTATGCGTAACCGCGGCAAGCTCTTCCGGGCTCATCCCACCGAGACATGGCTCGTTGTGGTTCTTCTCATCATGAGCGCAGGTCTCTCCGTTGCGAGCGACAAATTCTTCACCATTGCCAATCTCTTCAATCTGCTCAACACAAGCTCGACAAATCTGATCTTCGCGGTTGGGCTGCTGGTGGTGTTGATCGCTGGGGGCATCGACATCTCCTTCGCTGTGGCCGCGTCAGTGGTTCAATACGTTGTGGCGCTGGCTCTAGCCCAAATGGGAGGTGGTGATTGGTTCATCGGCCTCACCTTGGCGGCAATTGTCGGGATCGCCCTGGGTGCGGTGAACGCCGGCCTCATCTACTATTTCCAGATCATTTCAATCGTTGTCACCATCGCCACCTTCAATATTTTTTTCGGCCTGCTGATGTTCTTCACGCACGGTGTATCGATCTACAATCTGCCTGCATGGTGGACGCATCGCACTGTGCTTTTCGAGTTCCAACAGGCGAATGGCAATTGGGCCGAGCTAACACTGCCGGTTGCGATCATGGCGGTCTGCGTCGCCGCCACCTGGGGGCTTATCCGGTATACCACCACGGGACGGCAGCTATACGCTTTTGGCGATAACCCGGAGGGCGCCCGTCGCCTCGGTATCAACATCGCGGCGATGCACTTCATTGCCTTCGGCTGGCTTGGTTTGATGGCCGGGATCGCGGGACTTGTGCAGGTGCACTATTCCCAGGAAGTCGTGCCCAACGCATTGGTGGGGCGCGAGCTGGACGTGCTGGCAGCTGTTGTCCTTGGCGGTGCCAGGCTGGGTGGCGGGCGCGGCACCGTGCTCGGTTGCATCCTTGGCGTGTTTCTTGTGTCGGTGACGCAAAACGGGCTGAACCTCCTCGGCATCTCTCCCTATGCTTTCAAGATGATCGTCGGGGCGATCATCTTGATTGCCATCACGCTGTCCAACGCGCCGCTCGGGCATATCCTCGCGGGCTTGCGGCAGAGGATGGGTACATGACGCAGCGCGTGCTCGAAACTGGAGCGCTACGGCACGGATTCTTGCGCCGTCTTGCCGGCACGTTGGGCGCCGAGAATATCGGACTTTTGCTGGCATTGATTTTGGTGATTGCATTCTTCGGATCTCTCTCGCCGCGATTCCTGTCCAAAGCTACCTTTGAATCGGTGGCCTTCCAGTTGCCTGAACTTGGACTGCTTACGCTCGCGATGTTGATGCCGATCATCTCGGGCGGCATCAATCTCGCCGTGACGTTCACGGCCAATCTCTGTGGCCTCACGCTCGCCTGGGTTCTTCAGGCCAACGGAGGACCGGACGCAAGCATCTATGCCTTTCTACTCGGTTCCGTTCTTGCGGTCGGCGTTGGCACGGCAAGCGGCTTGGTCATGGGCCCGGTGATAGCCTATACCGGCGCGCACCCCATCCTCGTTTCGCTCTCGGTGATGATTTTCCTGCGCGGCCTTGGCGAGTTTCTGACCCGCGGCGCCGATATTTCGGGCTTTCCCGAATTCATCCAGCCCCTGGGTCACGGCAGCATCGTCGGCATTCCTGTCCCGCTGCTGATACTGCTCGGCGCAGTCATCGTCTGGCATGTCTTGATGACCCGAACCAGGCTTGGCTTTTCAAACTATATGGTCGGCTCCAACATCGAGGCGACGCGCTATTCCGGCATCTCGACGCGACGCGTGATCATTCTGATCTACGCGCTGTCTGGCGCCATGTGTGCGTTGGCCGGCATTATCATGATGGCACGATTCAATTCCGTCCGTGTCGGCCATGGCGAGTCCTATGTGCTGATTACGGTGCTTGCCTGCTTCTTGGGCGGGGTGAATCCGTTTGGCGGCTTCGGCAAGGTCGTTTCGGTCTTCCTAGCCCTCATCGTTTTGCAGTTGCTTTCTTCGGGACTGAATCTCTTGGGCGCCAGCCAGCACCTGGCCACAGCCATTTGGGGCATCATGCTGATCGGCGTCATGATCTTGCGGTGGGCTGCCGGGCAGCTCAATTTCATGAGGATAACACGATGAAGGGTTTTGGCGTTCATACGAGCATGTGGACGAGTGGTTGGTCCGTAGAGGGCGCCGAGCACACTGTAGCGGCGGTGAAAAAATACGATCTCGATTTCATTGAAATTTCGCTGGCCGATCCATTTTCTTGCGATGCCGATCACACCCGCAAGCTGCTGGCGGCAAATGGCATGCAGGCGGTGTGCTCGCTAGGGTTGCCCGAATATGCGTGGGCATCGCGCCACCCACAGGAGGCGATTGACTTTCTCAAGGTGGCTATCGACAAGACGGCCGACATCGGAGCCCAGGCGCTATGCGGCGTAATCTATGGCGGCATCGGCGAGCGTACTGGCGTGCCACCTACGCAGGACGAACTTGATAACATTGCGAAAGTGATGACGTCCGCCGCCGCGCAAGCCAAGTCTCGCGGCATCGAACTCGGTGTTGAAGCCGTGAACCGCTACGAGAACCACATCATCAACACCGCGGCTCAGGCGGTGGCACTAATCGAGAGAGTCGGCGCCGACAATATGTTCGTGCACCTTGATACCTATCACATGAACATAGAGGAGAAAGGTATGGGCAACGGTATTATCGTCGCCCGCGATTACCTCAAATATATCCACCTCTCCGAGTCTGATCGCGGCACCCCAGGCGAGGGCAATTGCAATTGGGATGAGACGTTCGCAACGCTGGCCGCGATCCGCTTCAAGGGCGGGCTCGCGATGGAGAGCTTCATCAACATGGATCCGCGTCTGGCGTTTGGCCTCAGCGTGTGGCGTCCGGTGGCCGAGAGTGAAGCGGTTGTAATGGGCAACGGTCTGCCGTTCTTGCGCAACAAGGCACGGCAGTACGGGCTGATCGCATAAGTTACATCGCCATGCGAGATCGAAACTCGGCACATCATGAGCCGACTGCATCGACATTGCGGCGACTGCCTTCGAAGCAGGAGCCGCTCGAGAGGCAATATTGCGGCGTTTTAGATCCCGGCCTTCGGCTGCCCCCCCGGGCGCAAGCAGCCAACCGGTCGGCGATCGCAACTGCCGTGAACAACCTATTTCACCGGCTCGGGCATCACAGCCTACCCTCGGCGGTTGCGAGCCGGCCCCGCATCAATTCGCGGCGCTTTCGAAACTCTGTGTATTCCTGGTCGGCCAGTACCCCGATCTGGATCACCGATCCACTCACGGCAAAGTTGAGTGAGGAGGGAATGCCTAGAAGATTGACAAGGTTCTGAAGCACCTGCAGCAAGATCGTTCCAAGCACCACACCAATGATTGACCCTTCCCCGCCCCGCACGAGAACCCTCCAAGGACGGCGGCGGCGATCGCGTAGAGCTCGTAGAAATTGCCGTGCGAGCTTGGCAGGATGGAGCGTGTGTACATTGCGAGAAAGATGGATGACAGCGCCGTCAGCCCGGCGCAGATCACATAGGCGCAGATGATCACCCGGCCGGTACGGATTCCCGAAAACCGCGCGGCCTCTTCATTTTTGCCGACGGCGTAGAGGTATAGTCCGAAGGCGGTACGGTGCAGAACGACCAACATCACCGCCGCCAGGACAAGCAGGAAGACAAAAGAATGAGGAATGGGAATGGAGGTAGGCATTGTTGGTAAGAACCGAAACCAGATTCAGATCCTCGAAGCGGGTTTCGTAGGGAAAGCCTGCCGTCGCATCTTGCGTGTTGCCCTGCTGCTCGCCGGCATGAAGATCGCCCGCACCATCCTGCGTCAGCCGGCCCTGCAGGCGGTGATCGCCGAGGAGCTGTCGCCGGGCGGGGCCGCCGACCTTTCCGATCAGTCCATAACAGACCACATCCTCGAACATGCCGAGACGGTCTATCACCCCTGCGGCACCTGCCGGATGGGTAGCGATGACCAAGCGGTGGTCGACCCGCAATTGCGCGTGCGCGGCGTGCCGCGCCTACGCATCTGCGACGCCTCGATCATGCCGCGTCTCATCAGCGGCAACACCAACGCGCCGGTGATCATGATCGCCGACCGCTGCGCCGATTTCATCCTCGGCAGCGCTTAGCGAGAAACGGGCAGCCCAGAGAAATCCAGGCTGTTTTGAGACGGTGTATCTGTCCAGCGCATGCAGCGACTTGTCGCGACCGAAACCGGACAGCTTGACGCCGCCGGGCGGCACGGTGATGTCGGCGCCGCCATACATTGCATAGGTCCTATCAAATCGAGACTGGGATAGCGATGCCAACGCGCTGCTGTTGGCCGCCAGAAAGCTGGTGCGGATACGCCTGGAGAAATTCAGGCGATGCAGGCAGCTTCACCAGACGCAGCAGTTCCAGCAGCATCCATGACGGCGCCGAAGTCGCGCCCGGCTTCCAGATCATCGCTGCGCCGGCCACACGCCCGGCCACTCGGTCTACCTCGCAAACTACGGCAAGGAACAGCGCATGATTTCGGCCGACACGATGTATGTGCCAGCGCTGCTGGCGCCGCATCCGGAGTGGCAAGGCAGCTACGACCAGGACGGGCCGATGGCGATCACCACGCGGCACAAGCTGATCGATCGCGTGATCGCCGACAATATCCGGATCTCGGGCGGGGGCTCTCAGAGAGGTTCCTGCTATTGCTGCTGCAGGCCGGTGATCATGGCAATGATCTCGTTCTTATCGGTCTTCGCGGTCTCGCGAATTCCAATCTGCTTGCCACGCCTGAGAACACAGATGCGGTCGGAGAGCTTGAAGACCTGGTCGAGGCTGTGGCTGATGATCAGGATGCCGACATTGCGCTGCTTCAGCGACTGGACGATAGCCTCCACCCGGGCGGTTTCGGCAACGCCCAGCGCCGCCGTCGGCTCATCCAGCAGGATCAGCTTGCTTGCCCAATGCGTGGCGCGCGCGATCGCAACGCCCTGGCGCTGGCCGCCGGAGAGATCGCGGATAGTGGCGTGGGCGGAGGGGATGCGCACGTCCAGTTCCTTCACCAGTTTCTCGGTCTCGTCGATCATGCGGCGGCGGTCGAGCAAACCGAGGCGGTTCAGCGGCTCGCGGCCGAGGAACATGTTCATGTAGACCGTCTGCTGGTCGGCCAGCGCCAGGTCCTGGTAGACGACCTCGATGCCGTGCGCGCGCCCCATGGTGGCATTCGACATCGTCACCGGTTTTCCTTCGATGACGATGGTGCCGGACGAGGGCGGGTGGACGCCCGAGACGATCTTGACCAGCGTCGACTTTCCGGCGCCGTTGTCGCCGACAAGTGCAACGATCTCGCCCGGGAAAACCTCGAGCGAAAAACTCTCGATCGCGGTGATGCCGCCGAAATTCTTGCGAATGTCGTGCAGCTGAAGGATGGGCGCGCTCATGGTCATGTGTTTCTCCTAGACTGGCCAGGCATAGGGTTCACCGAAGCCATTCTCGATGGTTTCCACTTTCGGATTGTCCGTCGAAATGCCCGACACGCCGACAATATGGGCGCGGGTGACGAAGGCCTGGCCACGGAAGCCGAACACGGCGCTGTCGCCAGGCTTCGGCGCGTTCGCGCCGGCGGCATCGATCATGGCGTAATAGTCGATCGCCGAGGGCGGCGGCACCTCGACGCTGCGCAGTGCCGAGCCTGCCGTCGTCGGTTCAGCCGAGACGATCGCCTTGACGTCGTAGTCGGGGAAGATCGGATCGATGTAGAAGCCGCCGCCAAGGCAATAGGCCTTGCCGCCGGAGAGATGCGAGACCTCGGTGAGATAGAGCACCGCCGGCAGCTCCGGCAAATCTTCCATGACATGCAGCGCGGTGGTGCCATGTAGTCCATTGCCGGGCTCGCACTGCGTCGCGCCGGCCTCGGCGAGTGCCGCCAGCATGACGCTGGAGGTGGTGCCCGGCGCGTTGATCTCAATGTCCTTGCGGCCTGCCTTGGCCAGCGCTTCTGCAGCTTTCGCGAGCGTCGCCAGATTGGGGGTCGGCAGCACTTTCCGCGAAGCATGGTCGAACAGCAGAGCAGGGAAAGTGGTGATGCCGGCGAAACGGCCGCCTTCGACGGCATCCAGCCGGTGGGCGACATCGACTGTGTCGGCGGCATCGAAACCGCCTTCATGGCCGCGATAGAAGATATCGCCTTCGGCGGCGATGCGGGCCAGCAGATCCTGCACATAGCCGGCCGCCTTGGCGCCTGCTGCCGCTTCCCCAGCCTTGGTATCGTTGAACACGGTCCAGTAGTCCGGCTTGAAGGTTTTCGCCGCAGCCGCCGCTTCGGATTTTGCGACCTGCTGGAGATGGCCGAGATGGCCAAGCTTCATGCCTGCCTTGTGGGTGGCGCGGGCGCAAGCCATGTCGACGGCGACCGCGCGGTCAATGCCGCCGCGCGTCACAGCCCGGCAGAACGACGAGGAGCGGCCGACCTGCTTGGTCATGGCGAAGATCTTCAGGCCGTTGCGGTTGGCCTCGCTCTTGAGAACCCGCGCATTGGCCTCAACCGTGTCGAGATCGAGCACATAAGCATTGGCCGGCAGCTTACCTTGCTGGTGCAACCGGATAGCTGATTCGATGAAGGCGGGGTTGCGGCGGCGCAGAATCTCGAGAAACATGGATGGCTTCCTTCAGCGGTTCTTTTCGCGCAGCGACACGGCGACTGCGGTCAGGATAATGAGGCCGCGCACGATCATCTGGTCGGAGACCGACAGGCCCATCAGGATCAGGCCGTTGTTGAGCATGCCCATCATCAACGAGCCGACCAGCGCGCCGACCACGGAGCCCTTGCCGCCATTGAGCAGCGTGCCGCCGACGATGACGGCGGCGATGACCGTCATCAGGTCGGTTTCGCCGAGAGTATATTTCGCCGCCTGCAGGCGACCGGCATAGAGCAAGCCGGCAAGACCGGCGAGCCCGCCGCTGATGGTCAGCACGGCGAGCCTGATCCTGGGCACGCTGATGCCCGATACGCTTGCGGCGCGGGCATTGTCGCCGGTCGCCAGCACATGCGCGCCGAAACGGGTTTCGCGGAACACCAGGTGGCCGATGGCCACGGCAATCACCGACCACCAGACGAGTGAGGGGACACCGAGCAGCGAGCCGGAACCGAAGAAGCCGGTGAACGCTTCGTTGGTCACCGAGATCGAGCGAAGGTCTGTCATCGAACGCGAAACGCCGGCGAACAGGCCGAGTGTCGCCAGCGTCACCAGGAAGGAGGGCAGCCTGACATACGCCACCAGCACGCCGTTGATGACGCCGATCAGCAGGCCGGCGCCGAGGCCGGCGACTATCCCTGCCGGCATGCCGTACCCGTTGATGGTGACGGCGGCTGCAAGGGCCGCCACCGCCACGATCGAGCCGATCGACAAATCTATTTCGCCGGCCGACATGACGAAGACCAGGCCGATGGCCATGATCGTCACCGGCGTCGTCTGCAACACGATGTTCGATAAGTTTCGGACGGTGAGGAAGCCGCTGTCCCTCAGCACAATGGCGAAGAACAGGAAGATCGCCAGGAAACCGAGGTAGACGACATATTGCTGCAGATTGAAGCGGCTTGCGAAGCTGCTACCGGCGCTGGTGTTGGCACTGGACATTTTATCCCTCCGGTGGTGAGCGCTTCGCCTCGAGCCTATTTCACCGCGTCCGCGATAGCCGCCGGTACGTCCCTGTTGAGGGACTTCCTCCAACCGTCCTTCACCGTGTCCTTGGTGACGGCGATGGAATCTACGGCATAGAATGGTTCGGCCTTCTTGCCGACCAGAGAACCTGCCGAGGCGCGCGCCAGCGTCACGCCAATGCTGTAGGCCTCGTCGGCGACGAGGGCCGCGATGTTGCCGCCCTTGACCATGTCGAGCGCGGCAGGCTCATTGAGGTCGAGCGTGACAATCTTGGTGTGCGTGTTGCCGGCGCCGCGCAAGGCCGAAAGCACGCTTAGCGCCGGTTCGGCCCAGGTCACATAGATGCCGTCCAGGTCCGGATGCTGGGTGATCATCGCCTGGGCGATGTCTTCGCTGCGCGCCGGGTCGGCCATGCCGGCCTCGGCCTCGATCTTCATATCGGGATAGTCCTGCTCGATGGTCTTCTTGAAGGCCTGGTCGCGCTGGTTGGTGACGTAGAAGTCGGCATCGTGGAAGATGTAGCCGACCTTACCCTTCTTGCCGAGCGCCTCGGCCATAGCGATGCCGGCCTTCTTGCCCATCTGAAAGAGATCGTCGGAGACGATGGTGACATAGTCCCTGCCCTGCTTGTAGCCGGCCGGGGAATTGTCGACGAAGCCGAGCTTGACGCCGGCCTGGCGTGCCGGATCGTAGACCGAAGCTGCGGTCGCCGGATCGACGGGAAGCGACAGGATGATCGACGGCTTTTTGGCCATCACCGTCTCGATATCGGCCTTCTGTCGCGCGGCGTCGAAACCGGCATCGGTCTGCGCCACCACCTCGATGCCGAGGCGCTTGAATTCGTCATGGGCGCCGGCGTTGACGGCGTTGGTGTATTCGCTCATCTCGTGCCAGACGAGGGCGGCGGTGAACTTGCCGTCCTTGATCTGCTGCTCTTCGGCTGGCGTCAGCGTAAGACTGCTCGCCGGCACCGGCTTTTCACCATTCGGTCCTGTGGTGACGCCTTCAGCGGCGAAGGCGTGCATGGCTAGCAGGCTCGCCACTGTCGTTATGATTACAGATGCTTTGCGCATGTCCCGGGTTCCCTTTTTGTTGTGTCGAAAAAAAGCTCCGGTGCGGCGGGCCGCGCCGGAGCGAGAGCCTACTTGGCCGCGTCGAGCACCGGCTGCGGCGCGTCGCGGTTGAGCGAGTCCTTCCAGCCCTGCGCGACGTTCTCCTTGGTGACGGTCAGGGCCGGGGCGACGACGAAGGCTGGTGTCGGCTGGCCAAGCAGCGACTTCATGCCGGAAGCAGCCATGGCGCGGCCGAGTTCATAGGCCTTGTCGGCGACGAGGGCTGCGACATTGCCGCCCTTGACCATGTCGAGCGCGACCGGCTCGGCGAGGTCGAGCGTGACGATCTTGGTCCTGGCGTTGCCGGCGCCGCGTAGCGCCGACAGCACGCCGTCGGCCGGCTCGGCCCAGGTCACGTAGATGCCGTCGAGATCGGGATGCTGCAAAAGCATCGCGTTGGCCAGTTCCTCGGCGCGGGCCGGGTCGGATATGCCCTGTTCGGCGACGATCTTGATGTCCGGATATACCTTCTCGATGGTGGTCTTGAAGGCTTGGTCGCGCTGGTTGGTGACGTAGTAGGCAGCGTCGTGGAAAATGTAGCCGACCTTGCCCTTGCCGCCGATCGCCTTGGCCATCGCGTCCGCAGCCTGCTTGCCCATCTGGAATAGATCGTCAGTCACGATCGAAGCGTAATCGGTGCCCTGCTTGTAGCCCTTGGGCAAGTTGGACAGGAACACCAACTTGGTGCCGTCCTTGACCGCCTGGCGGAAGGCTTCTGCCGAGGTGACCGGGTCGAGCGGCAGCGCCAAGATGACGTTGGGCTTGGCGGCCAACGCCGTCTCGATGTCGCTGCGCTGGCGGGCGGAGTCGAACTGGGCATCCGTTTTGACCGCAATGGTGATGCCGGCGCGGGCGAATTCGTCGGTGGCGCCGGCGGTTACCGCATTGGTGAAATCGGACGAGGTGTGCCAGAGCAAGGCAGCCTTGTAGCCCTTGTCCTTGAGCGCGGCGATGTCGGCATCGCTTAGGATCACGTCGGCGCTCGGCGTGGCGCTCTCGCCCTGCGGGCCGACCGTCTGTGCGAAAGCTGGGTTGGCGGCAAGCATCAATCCGCCGGCAAAGGCGGCGGCGATCAGTGTCTTCATCGGCATGTCAGTTCTCCCATTTTGCTTCGTTGGTGGTTCAGTCGGCCACGCCGCAATAGCGGGCCATGAAGGCGGCGAAGCCGACTATGCCGGCGAAATATTCCTCGACATCCACGTGCTCCTCGAATGTGTGGCAATTCCTGATGTCGCCGGGCGCGCAATAGACGGCAGGAATACCGAGCTGATTGATGATGAAGGGGGACTCCGACCAGAACGGTGCGCCCTCGATGACGCCGCGTCCGCTCATTGCGCCGGCCATCGCGTCGGACAGCATGGCGACTTCCGCCCGCGTTTCGCCGATCTCGGCAGCGGTGCCGCCCAGCCTGTGGTCGCGGCCGGCGGGGTAGGCGAACTCTACCGAAATATCCGGATCGGTGATCGCGCCGCGCACGGCAGCCTCGATCTCGGCGGCGGCGGTGTCGAGGTCTTCGCCAGGCAACAGCTTACGGATCAGCGAGAGCGTGCAGCGCTCGGGAACGGCAATGTAGCCGCCGCCGGCAAGCCCGGTGATAAGCAGGAAGCCGCGCCCGACCAGTTTGTGCTCGGCGCGCGCGGCGACCTCATCCGAATGCTTCCAAAGCGCCGTCATCGCGGCATGGCTTGCACGGAGCGCATCCTTGCCGAGTTCTGGCACACCGAAATAGGCGGATTTGCCGGTAATCGAGATATCGGTGATGAAGAAGCCGATCTGCGCCGCATAAACGGCCAGGCGGGTCGGCTCGACATAGACGCTGAAATCGGGTGCTGTGACCTCGCCGGTCTCGATGCGTCCGACGAAGTGCTTGATCCCGGCGGAAATGCCGGTGCCGGGCTGGCCGCTCTCCTCGTCGCCGATGAAAGCGAAGGCGACGTCGCCCTTGAGGCGAACGCCTGCCTTGTCGAGTAGCGCGAGTGCCGCCAGCGAAGCAGTGATGCCGGCCTTGAGGTCGCCTGAGCCGCGGCCCCAGACAGCACCATCAATGATCGGGGCGGCGAACGGATCCTCACGCTCGGTGCCTGCCCAATGCTCGCGCCAGCCGTCGACATGGACGGTGTCGGTATGGCCCATGAACAGCAGGCGCTTTCCCTGGTCGGCCCCCTTGCGCTCGCCCCAGATGTTGGGCCGCCCGGGAAGAAATTCCGTCCTGGTCAGGCCGCTGAGGTCAAGGTCGCGCATCCTGGCTTCTAGGAAGTCGACGAAGTTGGCTTCGTTGCCGGTGATGCTCTCTCGGCCGATGGCGCGGCGAAACAGCGTTAGTGCGTCGTCGCGGTCGAGCGCTGCCTGCAGGCGGGCGGTAATATCGTGAGTCATATCGCGGCCTCCTTCAGGGCGGCGGCCTGGGCAGGCGGCAGCGAAATCCGGCCATCAGGCGCGTCGACGCCGAACAGCGTGTTGTGCAACTGGCCAAGGCCGATTGCCGCCGCGCCAATGAGGGCTGCGCGTGCGCCGAGTTCGCTCGCCTCGACCCTGACCGGATAGGGGAAGCATAGCGGCAGAAGCGCCTGCACCCTGGACAGGATTTCGGGCCGCAACCCAATCGAGCCGCCGAGGATAAACTTTTCTGGATTGGCGATTGCCGCGATTGCCGCAACGCCTTGCGCCAGATGGCGGGCAGTTTCGTCGAGCACGGTGAGCGCGTCCTTGTCGCCAAGCGCGGCATTCTCGAATATTGCCGGCACCGAGACCTGCCTGCCGGTGAGAGCGTGGTAGCGATCGGTCATGGCGTGGGTGGCCACCGCGCGTTCGAATGCGCCGGTGCGCAGTGATTCCTCGGTGAAGGGATCGGCCCCGATCGGCATGAAACCGATCTCGCCGGCGGCGTGCCCAGCACCCCGCACCAGATGGCCGCCCAGCATCAGCCCGCTGCCGATGCCGGTGCCGAGCGCGATGTAGGCGAGATTGTCGATGCCCTGGCCTTGGCCGAGCCAGTTCTCGCCAAGCACCGCGAGATTGACGTCGTTCTCGATCATCACCGCGACGCCGAGCGCTTCTTCGAAGGCATCCAGCACATTCATTGTGTCGAAGCCGGCAATGTTCGGCGCCATTAAAATGCGGCCGGTGGCCGGGTCAGGAGCGCCAGGCGCGCCGATGACGGCCAGGCGTATCTTCTTGCGCGCGACGTGCTGTCTGGCCGCGGCATCGAAGGCCAGCGCTGCAATCTGATCGACGACGAACTGGCCGCCGCGCGGGTCGGTCGGTGTGGCGGCTTCGGCAAAGATCTGGCAGGCAAGGTCCGTCAGCGCGACCCGCACCTTGGTGCCGCCAAGGTCGACGGCGATGATATAGGCTGCGTCGTGGACCAGTTCGTAGGTGACGGCGGTGCGCCCGACATGGCCGCTGGTGCGGCCGGTTTCCTGGACCCAGCCCTCCTGCTCGAGCCCGCGCATGATTTCGGAGATGGTCTGCTTCGACAGGCCCGTCAGCTTGGCGATCGAGGCGCGGGAGATCGGCCCGCCCTGGACGATCGCTTCCATCACGGAGCGCTGTGAGAACTGACGGGATATGCGCGGCAGGTCAGTCACATTGAACTCCCGTTAATTCGTTCTATGACCGAACTTATTATTCGGAACTGGACCTGTCAATGTATGTTCGCGAGCGGCCGTTTTTGCGCACGCGAACATTGATCCGGAGGCAGGATTCAGGCGCGGTGCTGCCGTTCGGCAGAAGATAAATGCGGTCAGGGAGTGGCTGGATCAGCTTCTTGAATCAATTGGGCGAACAGCTTCGCAGCGCATTGACAAATAACGATCATGCTAGTCTCTGAGGGGCACTGTTTTCTACAGGAGATCAATACAGCGGATGGTTCGCCGGTCCATATCTCTCGTATTCTCTCGTATGGGTCTGTCGAACCATGGGACGATGAACGAGACCAACTATTGGCTTCGAGAATATCGGTGATCTACCGCGGGTCTGCGTCCCAGTGAATGGCTCAAATGGGGCCGGCAGCGGAACGTCCGTTTGCAGTTTGCAAACGTGGATAACTACCATACCGCCTTAACTCGCAAAGACCCGTTTGACGCCAACTGGGCTGGCCCGAAGCCGACCTCTCCGTCCAGCATAGTCCGATCATATTCGGCGCAAGCTGCTCGCTTGAACCGTGGGATAGAATTCCGCCAATCTCGACCCGCCTATGCCTGGGTGGCCCCTGCTCACAATCACGAGCGTAGCGCCATCTTTCCGAATGGCCGGGTGAGGCTGGAGAAATCGCCGCTGAACCTTCTCGACCAGCCATTCTCCGGCTTTGGCAAAAAGCCGGTTCGAAGGCTTTTCCGCCATGTGCCGTTGCCTTTCGCAACGAACGGTCAACCGACTGTGAATAGCACTTGCAGGCACGTGGTTGTCAGGCGCCCACCGAACTTGACAAGCAGTCTTGCAGGAACTGCGTCGAGCACTGAACGTTTGACCAAGCGCGGGCATCTCCGCCTTGGCTAAGGACCATCAATGTTCACGTTCATGTTTGCCACCGGCATCGAGAACAGCACCCCCACCATTCGACAAGGCCGGGAGCGCGTCGACGAAATGGAAAAATGCCGCTTCTACGAACGATGGCGCACCGACTTCGAACTGGTCCAGGATCTCGGGGTGCATTTCCTCCGCTACGGACCTCCCATCCACAAAACATGGCTGGGTGACGGACGTTATGATTGGGCATTCGCCGATGAGACCTTCGCGGACCTGAAGGCGAAAGACATTCTTCCGATCGTCGACCTTTGCCATTTTGGCGTGCCGGACTGGATTGGCAACTTCCAGAACCCGGACTTTCCGACACTATTCGAGCACTACGCCAGGGATTTCGCGATGCGCTATCCGTGGATCCAGCTCTTCACCCCAATAAATGAGATGTTCATCTGCGCCACCTTTTCGGCCCGCTGGGGATGGTGGAACGAACAACTGAGCAGCGACACTGCTTTCGTCACCGCCCTCAAGCACATCGTGAAGGCGAACGTGCTTGCCATGCGGGCGATTCTCGAGGTGCGGCCGGACGCCATCTTCATTCAGAGCGAATCCTCGGAATACTTCCACGCCGATTCTCCCGAGGCGGTCGGCAGAGCGGAACGGTTCAACAGCGAGCGTTTCCTGTCGCTTGACCTCAACTACGGTCATGACGTCGACGCGCACACCTATCGCTATCTTCTCGAAAACGGGATGACGGCCGAAGAATACAGTTTCTTCCTGGAAAGCCATCTGCGCAGGCATTGCGTGATGGGCACCGACTATTACCAGACCAACGAACATCGGGTTTGGGCAGACGGAACGACGTCCGGGTCCGGCGAGGTGTTTGGCTATGACGAGATCACGCGGCAGTACTTCAACCGCTACCGGCTTCCCGTAATGCATACGGAGACCAACATCAGCGAAGGCCCCAATGGAGACGAGGCCGTCTATTGGCTGTGGAAAGAGTGGGCCAACGTGCTGCGGATCCGCAACGATGGCATCCCCATCGTAGGCTTCACCTGGTACTCGCTGACGGATCAGGTGGACTGGGACAGTGCGCTTCGGGAGAACAACGGACGGATCAATCCGCTCGGCCTCTATGACCTCGACCGAAATCCGAGGGCGGTGGGGCGCGCTTTCAAGGCGCTGATCGCGAACTGGAACAAGCTGTTGGCCACACAAAGTGTCTGCCTTGCTTTGCCGGTCTTTCTTCCCTCACAGCAAGACGATGCCATTGTTCGCGCGCAACAGGATTATGCGCGCAGCCTGCTGAGCGTGGATCGGGTCGCTGAAGGCTGGACTGAACCACTTGCTGCTCCCCAGAAAGAGGTCGAACCCGATGCGCCTGGATAACAAGACTGCATTGTAACCGGTGCTGCAAGCGGCATTGGACTGGCCATCGCCATGCGGTTGGGCACCGAAGGTGCACGGGTGAGCCGACGTGGGTGGAGGCAAGGTCGAGAAGGCGCGCATCGGTTCGACAAGGGGCGCGCCGGGGAGGCCGCTATCACGGTGCTGTCGACTTGCGCTCACGCGTTCGGCAGGTTGGTAATAATCGTCAACAACGCGCCGGCCTGATAATCTTTAACCATTGAGGCATTCACTAGAGCGGGCTGGCTGAAGGTGCTGAGCGTCGACCTGCTGGGAGCAATTTATTTCGCCGGAAAGGCATTCGCTCATATGACATCTGGGGGGCGTCATCGTAAAACATATTGAGTGTGCGCGGTCGAGACGAGCTCCGCATGTCGAGCTATACGCCGCGGCAAAGGCCACCCTCCTGTCTCTAACCGAGACCCGACGCAGTTCGCACCTTGGCCGACTGGGCATGAATCCGGACGATTACCGAACCAAATGGAACCTGCCTCGCAATTACCCGATGGTGGCACCCAACTATTCGGGAAGCGTTCCGCATATCGCCTCTAACACCCAGTAGCGGACAGCTCTCGCCTGAGGCATCAGTCGTCGTTGAAGCGCTCCGGCATCGCATTCGAGCCCAAGGCTGGTGCACAAGGATCATGACATCGAATTCCACTCTTTACAGGAACAAGTGCCTTTCCTCGGGATTAGGATTCGACGCCGCAACGGCGTCGAACCCCAAAGGAGACTCACATGAAACGTAAGATTTTGACAGCTACAGCGATCTCTCTCTGTCTCGCCACCGCGGCCTTGGCGCAGTCGTCGGGAACATCCAGCGGCACGAACGGAACGTCCGGCTCATCGGCCGGGTCCAGTATGAGCTCTACGTCCGGCTCCGGCCAAAGCGGTATCCCGAGCGGCTGGGACAGCAAGCTCTCCGGCTCATTCTTCAGCGACGCCAATTCGGGAAGACTTCTGTCGCAGGATGAGATCCGCAAGAACTGGTCGTCCCTGAGCTCTGAACAGCAGGCACAGGTTCGCTCCGACTGCTCGAGGATGACGGCCAGTAACGGCACTGGCTCTGGCACAATGACCGGCACGTCAGGTAGCTCGGCTTCGACCGGCAGTGATACAACGGCGAGTATCGGCACCGGCTCCGGCACAGCCACCGGCACTTCAGGCAGCTCTGGTTCGACCGGCAGTAACACCACGGCCAGCAACAGCACTGGTTCGGGTACAACCACCGGCACGTCGGGATCCTCGAATACAGCTGGCGATACGACCGCCAGCACCAGCACGGGTTCGGGCGCGAACTCGGCTGCTCAAATGGCTTCGATGCAGCAGCTCTGCACTCAGGTTCAAGGGATGTGAGTGAATGCGGCGCTCCGGGCCGGCTTGGCCGGATTAAGAAGAGGCCTTGAAGGCCCGGGCATCGCTTTGGTTTGGTAGCCATTTCGGCGCTGAAGTCGGCCTGAGACCGGGGTCACAACTCGGCGCTTGTCGCGCTGTTTCTCGATCGCCGGCGATCGTCCCTCGACAATAGCGCGCTTCGCGTCGAGACACTTCTCTCGGGCAAGGGTAAGTGAGATTCCGCCCCGCCCATACCTGCCTAGATAGACCGTCTCCTGGCGTCCGTTGAGCCTGTAGTCCAGCCGAACCAGATCGCACCACTGGGCATCGCGCGGACATACATGCCGTCACGGTCTGCAATCTTATAGATTTTCTCTTTTGGTTTCAGTGCCTTAAGGGCGGCATCCGTCTGAAAAGTACCGTCAGTACAATTTCGAGGCTCTTCGGCAGAAATTTTGTTTTATCTTCAATTCCTTAAGGCATAAAAAAGTACCGTCAGAGCCTCATTGGATCTGACGGTACTTCGAAAAATCTGAGCTAGCAATATGCGGAAGGTCCGTCAGCCGGTCCGTCAATCCAATCTCTGCGCACCGATTGTCGCCGAATGGGTTTATATGTGTTGTCAAATAGTTATGGCGTACAATGGCGTGTTTTCGGCGGCGTTTGAGTGGGCCTGAATCACTCCCACTCGATGGTGCCTGGCGGCTTTGACGTCACGTCGTAGACGACGCGGTTGATGCCGCGGACTTCGTTGATGATGCGGGTGGCCGCCGCGCCGAGGAAAGCCATGTCGTAGTGGTAGAAGTCGGCGGTCATGCCGTCGACGGACGTCACGGCGCGCAGGGCGCAGACGAATTCGTAGGTGCGGCCGTCGCCCATCACACCGACGGTCTGCACCGGAAGCAGCACGGCGAAACCCTGCCAGATGGCGTCGTAGAGGCCGGCCTTTCGGATCTCGTCGAGATAGATGGCGTCGGCCTCGCGCAGGATTTCGAGCTTTTCGCGGGTGATACCGCCGGGGCAGCGGATGGCAAGGCCTGGTCCGGGGAACGGATGGCGGCCAATAAA
Source organism: Mesorhizobium sp. LSJC285A00 (assembly GCF_000503155.1). NCBI lineage: Bacteria > Pseudomonadati > Pseudomonadota > Alphaproteobacteria > Hyphomicrobiales > Phyllobacteriaceae > Mesorhizobium > Mesorhizobium sp. LSJC285A00. The sequence goes on along the minus strand of NZ_AYVK01000002.1, from coordinate 17,485 downwards.
ACTTTCGGGCAGGCCGAGTTCCTTGCCCAGTGCCCTCACCTCGTCCTTGAACAGTTCGCGCAGCGGCTCGACCAGCTGCATGTTCATGCGCGCCGGCAGGCCGCCGACATTGTGGTGCGACTTGATGGTCACCGACGGGCCGCCGGTGAAGGAGACGCTCTCGATGACGTCGGGATAGAGCGTGCCTTGCGCCAGGAAATCGGCGCCGCCGAGTTTCTTGGCCTCTTCCTCGAACACCTCGATGAACAGCCGGCCGATGGTCTTGCGCTTCGTCTCGGGGTCGGACTCGCCTTCCAGCGCGGAGATGAATTTTTCCGACGCGTCGACCAGGATCAGCGGCAGATTGTAGTGCTGGCGGAACATCGCCACCACGCCGGCGGCCTCGTCCTTGCGCATAAGGCCATGGTCGACAAGAATGCAGGTCAGCTGGTCGCCTACCGCTTCGTGGATCAGCAAGGCAGCGACCGATGAATCCACGCCGCCCGACAGCGCGCAGATGACCTTGCCCTTGCCGACCTGCTTGCGAATGGTTTCGACCGCATGCTCGCGATAGGCTCGCATCGTCCAGTCGCCTTCGATGCCGGCGATGTTGTGGACGAAGTTCCGGAGCAGCCTGGCGCCATCCGGCGTATGCACAACTTCCGGGTGGAACATGATGCCGTACATCTTGCGCGCGACGTTGCCGAAGATGGCGAAAGGCGAGCCTTCCGACTTGCCGAAGACTTCGAACCCCTTGGGCAGCGAGATGACGCGGTCGCCATGGCTCATCCACACCTGGTGGCGCTGGCCTGGCGCCCACAGGCCCTCGAACAGCGGGCTGTCCTTTTCGATCTCGACGAAGGCGCGGCCGAATTCGCGATGGTTCGAGCTTTCGGCGACGCCGCCCATCTGCACGCACATGGCCATCTGGCCGTAGCAGATACCGAGCACAGGTACGCCGGCATCGAAGACGATCTGCGGCGCGCGCGGGCTGCCGATGTCCGATGTCGAGGCGGGACCGCCCGACAGGATCACGGCTTTCGGATTGATGCGCTTGAAGGCAGCTTCGGCCGATTGGAACGGCACGATCTCGGAAAACACGCCAGCCTCGCGGATGCGGCGGGCGATGAGCTGCGTAAACTGGCTGCCGAAATCGACAATCAGGACTGTATCGGGATGATTGGCTGTCGTCATGGCGAGCCTTTAGAGAAAGAAACGAGTCGGCGCAATGGGGTGCGCAACCCGACTTTCAGAGCGGCGCCGACTCTTGCCCAGGCTGCTCCTTGTGTAGCGTGCCGGAGCCGATGGCCTGTTCGAGGCGCATGACCGCATCGGCCAGCTTCTCGTCGATGACATGGAGGTATTCGGTCCAGTCGCCGACATGCCTGAGGTCGGCAGCGCCGTCGGATATGCCGCGCAGGCCGATCAGAGGGACGGCGAACAGTTGGCAGGCGCGCAGGCAGGCGAAGGTTTCCATGTCGACCATATCGGCGGCGATGGCGTCGTAGGCGGCGCCGGTGATGATGGCGCCGCCGGTCGACAGGCTGGCTTCTTTAATGCCCGGTATCCTGAATGATAGCGGGACGGTCACCGGCAGGTCGAGGAACGGCGTCGCGCCTTTTTCGAAGCCTAGCGGCGAAGCGTCGATGTCGCGATAGCTGACCGAGACCGCCTGGTAGATTTCCGTCTGCTCAAGCGTGCGGCTGCCGGCGGAGCCGAGCGAGACGACGAGATCGGGCAACGCCTTCTCGGATTTCAGCCATGACAGTTCGGCGCCGAGCCGCACACCTGCCTCGACCGGGCCGACGCCCGTCATCAGCGGCGTGAACAGTTTCTGCAGATGCGGACCGTATTCCGCTTGCGCCGCCATGACGAAAAGAACGTCCTTGCCGCCAATTCGCGTAACGCTGGCCATCATCCCGCTATCCCGTCACGGCCAACCACCGTCATCATCGTGCCGGTCATGGTCGCGATCAGCTTGGCCTCGCCATCGGCGGCAAAGGCGTACGCTTGGCCATCGGCGACAATGATGGTGCGGCCGGGTTTGGTCACCGAGCCGCGGAACAGGAAGCGTTCGCCCCGGCCGGGCGCCAGGAGGTTGACCTTGAACTCGATGGTCAGCACGCCGGAATTTTCCGGCATCAGCGAGAACGCGGCATAGCCGCAGGCCGAGTCCAGCGCCGTCGAAATCACCCCGGCATGGAGGAAACCGTGCTGCTGGGTCAGTGCCTGGGAATAGGGCATTTCGATCTCGATGATGCCCGGCGTCACAAGCGTCAGCTCGGCGCCAATGGTCGCCATCGCCTGCTGGCGGGCGAACGACGCCCTGACGCGGTCCTCATAATCGGGTGCGGGTACGATCTTTGCTGCCATGGCCATCGCCCTGATTTATCTGCAAAGCTTATCGCAGACGCCTGAACGCCACGCAAATGCTTTTGCTGCACTGCAGCAAAGCACTCAGTTCAACAGGAGCAGCGACGCGTTGAGCAAGGTGGCGAAGGCCACCCATAGGGCATAGGGCGCAAACAGCCATCCGGAAACCCGGTCGCGGTTCCACACCGTGGCTATGAACAGCGCAATGCTGGCGAGAAGAGCCAGGATCACGACCAGTGCCGGCCCCACCAGTTTGGCGCCGAAGAAAGTCGGCGACCACGCGAAGTTCAGAACAAGCTGGAGGGCCCAGATCTTCATCGCGGCGCCTGCTCGTTCCCGCTCCCATGTCCGCCAGCCGGCTACGGCGATCAGGACATAAAGGAGCGTCCAGGCCGGCGCGAAGACCCAGTTGGGCGGGTTGAAGGGCGGCTTGGCGAGCGAGGCATACCATTCACCCGGCAACGTCGCATAGCCGATCAACAGGCCGCTGCCGAGCACCAGAATGAGGAAAAGCAGAGGCGACACATATCTTTGCAAGAATTCTACCCCGTCTGGCGGCCGACGCCGCGCATCTGCAACTGGCGCTATGTCAGCCTGTAAATCGCAGCGTCAATTCGCCCCACGCAGCGCACAGAAATAGAACCCGTCGGTGCCGCTGAGCGCCGGCGACAGCGAGATATCGCTTGTCTTGCCGATCCGGGCGGCCGCTGCGTGACCGGGGAAGCTGACATCCCAGAGCGCGCGATGATCGACCGGGACAAAGCCCTTGTGCCGCTCGCGGAAGGCAGCGATCTGCTCGCCATTCTCCTCGTCGAACACCGAACAGGTGATGTAGACCAGCAGGCCGCCCGGTTTGACATAGGCCTTGGCCGCGTCGAGGATCGCCGACTGCTCGCCCTTGCGGGCATCGAGCTGTCTTTGCGTCAGCCGCCATTTGGCGTCGGGACGGCGCCGCCAAGTGCCGCTGCCGGTGCAGGGCGCATCGACCAGCACAATGTCCATGTGGCCTGCGAGGGGGCTGAGTTCAGCCGGCTTGGTGACGACCTGCACGTTGCGGTTTTCCGAACGGCGGATGCGGTCGAAGATCGGCGCCAGTCGCGCCTTTTCGGTATCATGGGCGAAGACCTGGCCTTTGTTGGCCATCGCCGCAGACAGCGCCAGCGTCTTGCCGCCGGCGCCGGCGCAGAAGTCGAGCACCTGCATGCCGGCCTGCGCGCCGGCAAGGGCGGCAACGATCTGCGAACCCTCGTCCTGGACCTCGAACCAGCCTTTCTGGAAGGCCGGCTCGGCCTGTACGTTCGGGTGCCTGCCGTCGCCGTCGATGGGCGGGATGCGAATGCCTTGCGGCGCGATAGCAGCCGGTTTGGCGCCAGTGTCGGCGAGTTCGGCCAGCACTTTGGCGCGGTCGGATTGCAGCGTATTGACCCTGATGTCGAGCGGCGGGCGGGTCGCCAAAGCCGCCCCTTCCGCAACCCAGTCTGCGCCAAAGGATCGTTCGAAGAGCGGCGCGCACCAGTCGGGTATGTCCGCCCGCACCGCCTCCGGCGCGTCTTCAGGCCGGCGCTCGGCCAGCGCCTGCAACTCGGCGGCGCTGAGCAGCGGCGGCGCGAACTTGTCACCCTGGAGCGCATCGTTGAGCGATTGCGGCGTCTGGCCCCATTCGATGAGCAGCGCGCCGAAGCCGATGGTGCGGGGCGTGTCTTCACCTAAAAGCCAGCCGGCGGAACGTTTGTGGCGCAGCGCGTCGTAGACGATGTTGCCGATCGCCGCGCGGTCGCCGCCGCCCGCAAAGCGATGCGACAGGCCCCAATCTTTCAGCGCATCGGCCACCGGCCGGTGGCGCCGGCCAATGTCGTCCAGCACTTCAATGGCTGCCGCCAGCCGTCCGCCCAGTCGCATTCGTCATTCCATCTATCGAGCACAGTATCTTTCGGCCTGCTCTTAGAGCGTTTCGCGTCGAGATTGAACCCCGCTTGAATTTCGCGGCGACGAGGCCTTCCGCTCGCGGCCGACGATTTTCCCCGCCGGCAAATGTCCGCCCGCCGGCGATAACAAATCTCAAATATATGCAAGGTCTCTAATGTTGGTAACTGGCCGCCGTAAGCACGATCTGTGGCGCAATTGCTCTGCTTTCCAAGCTTTTGCGTTGGGAATACTCTTTGCGCCATGATTCGCGGCGCGGAAAAGCGGACCGACGGATCGATACGAGGAGAGGGCAATGAAAACGTATCTTGCGGAAGTTCTAGGGACATTTCTATTGGTGTTTATCGGCACGGCGTCGGTGGCGACGGGTGGCTTTCTCGCCGACTTGCCGCTGGGCCAGGAAGCCATCGGCCTGGCGTTCGGCATCGGCCTGATTGCGGCGGCTTACGCGGTGGGTCCCATCTCAGGCGCACATCTCAACCCGGCCGTCACGCTCGGCGTCTTCCTTGCCGGCCGGCTGCCGGCCAAGGGTGTGATTCCTTACTGGATCGCGCAGATCATCGGCGCCATTCTGGCCTCGCTGGCGCTGTGGATCATCGTCTCCGGCCAGACCGGCGGGCACACCACCGGTTTCGGCGCCAATGGCTGGGACGTGGCGAAATGGGGGACGAGTTCGGCCTTCCTGTGGGAGCTGATCGGCACCTTCACCTTCGTCACCGTCATCCTCGGCGTCACCGCCGAGAAGCACTCGACGGCGTTCGCCGGCCTGGTCATCGGCCTGACGCTGGCCGGACTGCACTTCGCAATGATCCCGGTGACCGGCACCTCGCTCAATCCGGCGCGTTCGATCGGCCCGGCGCTGTTTACCGGTGCCGCAGCCCTCAGCCAGCTCTGGCTGTTCATCGTTGCGCCGCTGATCGGCGGCGCAATCGCTGGCGTCGTCGCCAAGGCACGCATCTTCGAAAAGGACTGATTTCGAAGCCTGCGAAAACGAAGGGCGCGGGCCTCGGCCCGCGCCCTTCGTTTGGGAGGTTGTATCAGGCAGCGATGTCGAAACGGTCGGCGTTCATCACCTTGGTCCACGCCTTGACGAAATCGCCAACGAATTTCTGCCCGGCATCCGCCGACCCGTAGACCTCGGCCAGCGCGCGCAGCTGCGCATGCGAGCCGAAGATCAGGTCGGCGCGTGTGGCGGTCCACCTGACTGCCCTGGTCTTGCGGTCGCGTGCTTCATAGACCTCATGCGAGCCCGGCTCGGAGGCCGGATCCCAGATGGTGCTCATCGAGAGCAGGTTGACGAAGAAGTCGTTCGTCAGCGTGCCCGGCCTGTCGGTCAACACACCATGCTTCGAGCCGCCGGTGTTGGCGCCGAGCACGCGCAGGCCACCAACCAGCACCGTCATCTCCGGCGCCGTCAGGTTGAGCAGTTGCGCCCGGTCGACCAGCATGGCTTCGACCGACATCGGCGGTTTGCCCCTGACATAGTTGCGGAAGCCGTCAATTTTCGGCTCGAGCGCCGCAAAGGAATGGACGTCGGTCTGCGCCTGCGAGGCGTCGGTGCGGCCGGGCGTGAAGGGAACCTTCACCGCATTGCCGCCATCCTGCGCCGCTTTCTCGACCGCGGCGACGCCGCCGAGCACGATGAGGTCGGCCAGCGAGACCTTCTTGCCGCCTGCGTTGAACTCGTTCTGGATGGCTTCGAGCTTCGCCAGCACGGTGGCCAGTTCGACAGGCTGGTTGACCTCCCAGTCCTTCTGCGGCGCCAGACGAATGCGCGCGCCATTGGCGCCGCCGCGCTTGTCGGAGTTGCGGAAGGTCGAGGCCGAGGCCCAGGCGGTCGAGACCAATTGCGAAACGCTGAGGTCCGAAGCCAGGATCTTGGCCTTCAGCAATGCGATATCCTGGTCGCTGACCAGCTCATGGTCGACGGCCGGAACCGGATCCTGCCAGATCAGCTCTTCCTTCGGCACCAGCGGGCCGAGATACCGCACGACCGGCCCCATGTCGCGATGGGTGAGCTTGTACCAGGCACGGGCGAAGGCATCGGCGAACTGCTCCGGATGCTCGTGGAAGCGGCGCGAGATCTTCTCATAGGCCGGGTCGGCCCGCAGCGCGAGGTCGGTGGTCAGCATTGCCGGCGCATGACGCTTCGAGGGATTGTGCGCGTCCGGCACCGTAGCCGCGCCAGAGCCGCCCTTCGGCGTCCACTGATGGGCCCCGGCCGGGCTCTTGGTCAGCTCCCATTCGAAGTTGAAGAGATTGTCGAAGAAGTTGTTGCTCCACTTGGTCGGCGTCGTCGTCCAGGTAACTTCGAGGCCGGACGTGATCGCATCGCCGGCAATGCCGGTGGCATGCTTGCTCGACCAGCCGAGGCCCTGCGCCTCGATGCCCGCGCCTTCCGGCTCGGCGCCGACCAGTGTTGCATCACCGGCGCCATGGGTCTTGCCGAAGGTGTGGCCGCCGGCGATCAGCGCCACGGTTTCCTCATCGTTCATTGCCATGCGTCCGAAGGTCTCGCGGATGTCGCGGGCCGAGGCCAGCGGATCCGGCTTGCCGTTCGGCCCTTCCGGGTTGACGTAGATCAGGCCCATCTGCACCGCGCCGAGATGGCCGTGCAACTCACGGTCGCCGGAATAGCGCTTGTCGTCGAGCCACTTGGTTTCCGAACCCCAGTCGACATCCTGCTCGGGCTCCCAGACATCGGCGCGGCCACCGGCAAAGCCAAAGGTCTTGAAGCCCATCGATTCCAGCGCAACGTTGCCGGTGAGAATCAACAGGTCGGCCCAGGAGATCTTGCGGCCGTATTTCTGCTTGACCGGCCACAGCAGCCGGCGCGCCTTGTCGAGATTGGCGTTGTCCGGCCAACTGTTCAGCGGCGCGAAACGCTGCTGGCCCGCACCGGCGCCACCCCGGCCGTCGCCGATGCGATAGGTGCCGGCGCTGTGCCAGGCCATGCGGATGAACAGCGGCCCGTAATGGCCGAAATCGGCCGGCCACCAATCCTGCGAATCCGTCATCACCTTGTGCAAATCCTCGATCACCGCGTCGAGGTCGAGCGTCTTGAACTCCGCGGCGTAGTCGAAAGCTTCGCCCATCGGGTCCGAAAGGCTCGACTGCTGGTGGAGAACGCCGATGTCGAGCTGGTTCGGCCACCAGTCGCGGTTGGTCCTGGCGGAGGTTCCATGCGCGACCGGGCATTTGCCGGCGCTGTTGTCGTCGGTCATCGCGTCCATCTTGGCCTCCGAATTGCTGATTTATGTGTTGTTTTTTCCGGGCCGGCCGGGAGCCGCGCCACTCTGGAATGGTTCCAGACTAAGCCGTCTCTTCGATAAAAACAAATTGCCTTTCCTGTTTGTTGCGATAGGCTTTCCTTATGATTGGCTTGACCGTGCGGCAGATGCAATATTTCGAGGCTTTGGCGCAAACGCTGCATTTCGGCCGCGCCGCAAAACTCGCCGGCGTCAGCCAGCCGGCGCTGTCCGCGCAAATCGCCGAGATGGAGCAAAGGCTGAACTGCCGGCTGTTCGAGCGCGGCGGCAAGACGGTGCGGATGACGGAAGAGGCGCAAGCGCTGCTGCCACGCATCGAGCGCATCCTGCGCGACATCAGTGATGTCGAGACGACGGCCCGGCGCGGCCGCCCGGCCATGGAAGGCCGCTTCCGGCTGGGCATCATCCCGACCGTGGCGCCGTATCTTTTGCCGCATGTGCTCCCGGAGCTGAAGCGGCATTTTCCGTCCCTGCAGCTCGAACTGCGCGAAGCAGTGACGGCATCACTGGTCGAGGACACGGCAACCGGACGGCTCGACGCCTTCATCGCCGCGCTGCCGCTCGAGCAGCCGGGCCTGGTCACCGAGGAACTGTTCGCCGACCGCTTCTTCCTCGCCGTGCCAGCCGGAGATCCAGCCTTCGCCTCGCCACCGGTGCCGCCGGAAAGCCCGGCGCTGGAGCGGTTGATGCTTTTGGAGGAAGGCCACTGCCTGCGCGAACAGGCGCTGGCCCTGTGCGGCAGCGTGCGTCCCGTAGCGATGGCAAGCTACGGCGCCACCAGCCTGACGACGCTGCTGCAGATGGTGGCGCATGGTCTCGGCGTCACGCTCATCCCCGAAATGGCGGCAAGGCCGGCCAGCGCCATGCCGGACCTCAAGATCGTGCCGTTCCAGGAGCCAATGCCGCAACGCACGATCTGCCTCGCCTGGCGCCGCAACAAGGTGCGGCATGATGAATGCGTCGAGTTGGCGAAGATCATTCGGGGGTTGGATGCGGCGGTGCTGGGGGTGTGAGTCGTTTGGGTCTTGGATGTCGCCTTGGGAACCCCGAAAAGAAACTCAAATCAGGCGCGTTCGCGAATACCCGCATTGATGGCTGGTCGCCAGACCGCACCAAAGCCTCAAGGGATAAATACCAGAAAAACATACGTAAAAAATACAACGGCATGGACGATTCCGGTCAGGAAGGTCGTCCTTTCGTTGCTAAAGCTTACGCCGCATATGAAAAGCGCTAAAACCAAAAGTACTGCGTCAGCTTCCGGGAGCCCCAGGGTCAACCCTCGTCCCGTAAGCAGGCTGGCTGCTGCGACCGCAGGTATCGTCAAACCAATCGTGGCGCAAGCCGAACCCATTGCGACATTCAGGCCGCGCTGCAGCTCATTGTTGAGTGAAGCGCGAACCGCCGAAATGGCTTCCGGCATCAAAACCAGACCCGCGATCATTGCCCCCACAATGCTGTCAGCCTGGGTCACCTGGTAAGCAACGAGCGCATTTTCAACACTTGCGGCAGCCTGCTCGGCGAGCATGACAATTCCGATCAGTCCGATTGCCAGGAGCAGAGCGCTGGAATAGATGCTTTTGTGAGGGGCGGTTCGCGCCGAAAGGTCGTGTGCCAGTCCTTCGATGAAGTCGTCCCGGTGCCGGACGGTTTGCGCGAACACAAAACTTGCATAGAGCAGCACGGAAAGTACGCTCACAAGGCCAAGCTGAGCTGCCGAAAATGTGCCGGGATCGGTGGTCCGCGTGTAGGTCGGCAGGATAAGCGTCATGACGGTCAGTGCGGCCAGAACCGCCAGATATGCGCTTGTCCCTTGCCGGACAATTGCCTGCTTGCGATGACGCCAGCCGCCAAACGTGAGACACGTCCCCACAACGCCGGTGGAGGCAATCATCACCGTCGAGAAGACGGACTCACGTGCAAGCGTGGGGTTGTTCTCTCCATGCAGCATCATGGAAACGATGATCGACACCTCGATTGCCGTTACGGCAAAAGTCAGCACCAATGTGCCGTAGGGTTCCCCCACACGGTGGGCCACCGCCTCGGCGTGATCGAGCACCACGAAAATAGTGATGAACATGATCGCACTCGAGAGCGCTCCGACGAGAATCCTGACGCTCGGCGAACCTTCGTCCACCGGTAGCCCGCTGGCTCTGACCGCAACGGCCAGTGCCAGCGCGGCCAAAGGCATCGCATAGGAAGTCGCTGATCGTGCGAAACCAGTCATTCAAGCCCCAATGCGTTCGGCGAACCTTGCGGAAGCCTGTCGAGCACCCCAGTGTCGTTTCGAAGCCGGGCAGTCCCGTCCCCCGGCGTTCAACCCTCAAGCCGTCTTCTGCACCACCAGCCCCAGTTCCTCCACCATCGCCTCGCGCATCAGAAACTTCTGCGGTTTTCCCGTCACCGTCATCGGCAGTTCGGTGCGGAAGCGGATGTAGCGGGGGATTTTGTAGTGGGCGATCTGGCCGGCGCAGAAATTCTTGATCTCCTGCTCGGTGGCGATCTGGTTGGGCTTCAGCACGATCCAGGCGCACAGCTCCTCGCCATATTTGGCGTCGGGAATACCGAACACCTGCACCTCCTTGACCTTGGGATGGCGGTAGAGGAATTCCTCGACCTCTCTGGGATAGACGTTTTCGCCGCCGCGGATAACCATGTCCTTGACCCGGCCGACAATGTTGCAATAGCCCTCGGCATCTATGGTGGCGAGGTCGCCGGTGTGCATCCAGCCATCGGCGTCGATCGCCTCGCGGGTTTTTTCCGCGTCGTCCCAATAACCCTTCATCACGGAATAGCCGCGTGTGCAAAGCTCCCCGGGCGTGCCGATTGCGACGGTGGCGCCATCGGCGTCGATGGCCTTGACCTCGACATGCGGGTGGATGCGGCCGACCGTGGAGACGCGCTTTTCCAGCGGGTCGTCAACGCTGCTCTGGAACGACACCGGGCTGGTCTCGGTCATGCCATAGGCGATGGTCACCTCTTCCATATGCATCAGCGACACCACCTTCTTCATCACCTCGATCGGGCATGGCGAGCCCGCCATGATGCCGGTGCGCAGGCTGGAGAGATCGAAGCCGGCGAAGTCGGTGTGGTCGAGCATGGCGACGAACATTGTGGGAACACCGTAGAGGCCGGTGCAGCGTTCCTGCGCCACCGCTTTCAGTGTGGCGCCCGCGTCAAAACCCTCGCCCGGAAAGACCATCGTCGCGCCCTTGGTGACGCAGCCCATCGTGCCCATCGACATGCCGAAGCAGTGGTAGAGCGGCACCGGGATGCAGAGCCGGTCGTCGACGGTGAGCTTGGTTGCCGCGGTGACGAAATTGCCGTTGTTGACGATGTTGGTGTGGGTCAGCGTCGCGCCCTTGGGCGCGCCCGTCGTGCCCGAAGTGAACTGGATGTTGATGGGTTCGCCCGGCTTCAGCCCTTCGGAGATGCGGTCGAGGCTGTCATGCTCGTCGCGGCCGGCCATCGACAGCACATCGGCGAAATTGAACATGCCGGGCGAGTTGTCATCGCCCATGCGGATGACAATCTTCAGCGTCGGCAATTTCTGCGCCTTGAGCTTGCCGGGGGTGGCCTTGGCGAGCTCCGGCGCCAGCGTCTCGATCATGCCGAGATAGTCGGAGGTCTTGAAACTGGCGGCGGTGACCAGCGCCTTGCAGCCGACCTTGTTGAGGGCATACTCGAGCTCCGTCAGCCGGTAGGCCGGGTTGATGTTGACCAGGATCAGGCCGATGCGAGCGGTGGCGAATTGGGTGACCAGCCATTCCCAGCGGTTGGGCGACCAGATGCCGACACGGTCGCCTTTTTCGAGGCCGAGCGCCAGGAAGCCGGCGGCGAGCGTATCGACCGTGTCCGACAGTTCGCTCCAGGTGAAGCGCTTGTCCTGGCCGACGAAGACGGCAGCATCCTGCGTGGCGTATTTGCTGACCGTGCCGGAGAAAAGCTGAGGGATCGTCTTGTCGAGCAGCGGCACCGAACGGTCGCCCGACACATGTGCCCGGCCGTCGAGCGGAGCGATGAAAGCCCTGCCGCGCCCGCGCAGATTGGTGGCGTTCTTAAGCTCGTCGAGATTGATCGCCATCGCCGTTTCCTCCCGGGATATGGCGAGCCTATCAGCCTGATTGGATGGTGGAAAGTAGAGGCGGTTCCCCTCCCCCTCGCGGGGAGGGTGCCTCGCGAAGCGAGGCGGGTGGGACCCTCGGCGAAGTGCTCGACTTCCTTGCTCACGGTCGACCCGGCTTGGGTCGTCTCGCGTCGAGCACTGCCGGAGCGACCCCACCCGTCCATCCGCCTTTGGCGGCTGTCCTCCCTCCCCTCAAGGGGGAGGGAGCGCGCTCATCTTCGCGGCTATTTCCCGCACTAGCGCCTCATCCGCAGCAGCACGATCTTTCCGGGCAGCCACGAGGCAGGCCTGCGACTTCAGCACAACCCCATCGGCCAGCACCTTGAGATGGTTGGCGCGCAGGGTCGAGCCGGTGGTGGTGATGTCGACGATGACATCGGCAAGGCCTGCCGCCGGCGCGCCTTCGGTGGCGCCGAGGCTTTCGACGATGCGGTAGACCTGGATGCCGTGCTTTTGCGAGAAGAACTGCTGCGTGAGCCGCCAGTATTTGGTTGCGATCCTCAGCCGCCTGCCGTGGCGCTGGCGGAAATCGGCGGCGACATCGTCGAGATCGGCCATAGTATCGACGTCGAGCCAGATGCCGGGCACCGCGACCACGACATCGGCGTGGCCGAAGCCGAGGCGAGCGACGATTTCGGCGCGCGCCTCCCAGTCGGCGAGGTTTTCGCGCAGCAGATCCTCGCCGGTAATGCCGAGGTCGACCGAACCTTGGCCGATCTCGCCGGCAATTTCGGACGCCGACAGAAACGCCACCTCGATACCTTCGGCATTGTCGATGCGGGCGCGGTACTGGCGCTCGTCACCGGGCAGACTGACGGCAAGCCCGGCTCTGGCCAGAACCTCCAGCGCCTGCTCCTTGAGCCGGCCTTTCGACGGGATCGCCAGCGTGATCATTTGGGCTCCCCCCGCAGCGCTTCGATGCGGTCGAGCCAGACGGAAAAGCCGACGCCGGGGATCGGCGTCTTGGCGCCGAGCAGCGTGAGCAGCCGGTCGTAACGGCCGCCGCCGGCCAACGGCCGCTCGCCGTTCTCAGCCGCGATCTCGAAGACGATGCCGGTGTAATAATCCAGCGGACGGCCAAAGGCGGCGTCGTAGCGGATTGTCCTGGTCGGCAGGCCATGCGCCTCGATGGCCTTGGCGCGGGCGGCGAATTTTTCCAGCGCCGCGCCCAGCGAAAGCCCGGCAGAGGCCGCAAAGCTTTCGAGCGCAGCGCTGGCGCCGTCGAGCGGCACGTCGATGGCGAGAAAATCCCTGAGTGCTGCAAAGGCCTCGTTCGACAGCCGCACGCTGCGCAGTTCGCCCTTTTCGATCAGCCGTCGGGCAATGTCGACCGGCGCGCGTCCGCCGGATGCCAGCAGGCCGGCCTCTTCCATGCCGCCGGCAATGTGGGCGGAAAGCGCTTCGAGATCGCCATCTAGGACAAGGGCCGCGACTTCGCCGTCAAGCTGACCGTTGCGTGGCGGGTTGGCGAGATCGGACAACGCTGCCTGCAGCATCGGCGCCGAACCGAAGGCGCGCGCAAGTCGCATGCGCCAGCCGCGCGGCAGGCCGAGGGCCGCCAGCACCGCCTCGAAGATGGTCTGGTCGCCGAGCGTGATCGCCAGAGGTTGCGCCGGCAGAACCAGCTCAAGCAGCGCATGCGCATCAGCCAGCGAACGGGCATCGGCCTCAGCCATGTCGCGGTCGCCGAGATCCTCGATGCCGGCCTGAAAGAACTCGTTGCCGCCCTCGCGGCGCTGGCGGAACACTTCGCCGAGATAGGAATAGCGGCGCGGCGTGCCGGCCTGCGAGGCGATGTGGTCGAGGCAGACGGGGATGGTGAATTCGGGCCGCAGACACAGCGTCTTGCCGGTCTCGCTTTCCGTGAGAAAGATGCGGCGGCGCAGATCCTCGCCGGCCATATCGAGGAATGGGTCGGCCGGCTGCAGCACCGCGACCTCGACCGCATGGGTGTTGCGGGTGGCGAAGAGCTTGGTGATTTCCGTCGCGATTGCGGGGCGGGAGGTCATGGGCGGCGCGAGGCACCCCCCTCTGGCCTGCCGGCCATCTCCCCCTCAAGGGGGGAGATTGGCAGCTTGCGGCGCAGCGCCTCTTCTTCACCGGCGGAGATTGGCGAAAGCCTACGCAACATCCAATCTCCCCCCTTGAGGGGGAGATGGCCGGCAGGCCAGAGGGGGGCGTTCAAGCGCCACCCTTCGCACGGTCAGCGGCCTGCGCAGCCAAAATCTTCTTCACCTCGGCGACCAGCTCAGCCTCCGGCACCGTGACCTGTGCCGGTCNAGCTTGGTGATTTCCGTCGCGATTGCGGGGCGGGAGGTCATGGGCGGCGCGAGGCACCCCCCTCTGGCCTGCGCAGCCAAAATCTTCTTCACCTCGGCGACCAGCTCAGCCTCCGGCACCGTGACCTGTGCCGGTCTTGCGGCGCGCCATTCGGCGTTGTCGGCGATTTCAGCGGACATGCGCGCGCCTTCGATCAGATCCTTGATCTGCAGCTCGCCCTTGGCGCGCTCGTCGCCGCCCTGGATAACGGCGACCGGGCTGCCGCGGCGGTCGGCATATTTCAGCTGCGCCTTCATGCCGGCGCCGCCGAGATACATTTCGGAGCGGATGCCGGCCGCGCGCAGATCGGCCACCATCTTCTGGTAGCGACCGAGGCTTTCCGTATCCTTGTCCATCACCAGCACGACGACCGGCGCGATGACATCGGTGGTGTCCAGCTTGCCGAGGTTCTTCAGCGCCGTCATCAGGCGGGAGACGCCGATCGAAAAGCCGGTCGCCGGCACCGGCTCGCCACGGAAGCGCGAGACCAGCCCGTCATAGCGGCCGCCACCACCGACCGAACCGAAGCGCACGATCTGGCCGTCTTCGTTGGGGATTTCGGCCAGAAGCTCGGCCTCGAAAACCGGGCCGGTGTAGTATTCGAGGCCACGAACGACGGAGCGGTCCATGGCGATGCGATCTTCGCCATATCCGGCCGCCCTGACCAGGGCTTCAATCGTCGCGAGCTCGCCGACGCCTTCTTGGTAAGTCGGGTTCGAGCTCACTATGGAAACCTGGTCGACCTGTGCGTTCCTTGCCGTGGCGAGGAGAACTGCTTCAGCTTGCCCGTCGTCCAAACCAGCGCCCTTGGCGAAGTCGCCCTCGCCTTCCTTGCCGCCATCCCATCGGCCCGGCCCAAGCAGAAGCTTCACGCCTTCCGGCCCGAGCTTGTCCAGCTTGTCGATGGCGCGCAGCACGGTCAGCCGGCGGCCGGCATTGTTGTCACCGCCAAGGCCGATCGCCTCCAGCACGCCATCCAGCACCTTGCGGTTGTTGACCCGGATGACGTAGTCGCCACGCTTGATGCCAAGCGCTTCCATCACGTCGGCCATCATCATGGCCATCTCGGCGTCGGCTGCGACGCCCGGCGTACCGATCGTGTCGGCGTCGAACTGCATGAACTGGCGGAAGCGGCCCGGGCCGGGCTTTTCGTTGCGGAACACCCAGCCGGAGCGGTAGCTGCGATAGGGTTTCGGCAGCTTCTCAAAATTCTCGGCGACGTAGCGCGCCGTCGGCGCGGTCAGGTCGTAGCGCAGCGACAGCCACTGCTCATCATCGTCCTGGAAAGAAAATACGCCCTCATTAGGCCGGTCCTGGTCGGGCAGGAACTTGCCCAGCGCATCGGTGTATTCGATCAGCGGCTGGTCGGCCGGCTCGAAACCGTAGAGCTCATAGACCGAACGGATCGTCGCCATCATCTTCTCGACGGCGCGGATATCGTCGGCGCTGCGGTCGGCAAAGCCGCGCGGCAGCCGCGCTTTCGTCTTTTCCGATTTGTCGGCCATGGGATGGGTCTTTTCGCTAAGTAATCGATAACTTATTTGGAGTCGGCGTGTCCTAACCGAAGCGGCTTGGTGCGGCAAGGGTTTGCGCTCTTTCCTTCTCATTCGAAACAAAACGCACCAAAAGGAAACAATTCCGCCATCGGCGCGGCATCGTGCCGACACAATCAGAGCCGATAAGCGCGCCGAAACAAGGGGGTGGGCCCATGACCACGGCGGAACGCAAATTCGATATTGGAGACGAGGGCTCGTATGAAGTCCGGCTGCGGCCGGCCGAGAGCCGTGCGCAGGTGACGGCGAGCCTCGGTCCGTTTGAGGTCACTGCCGACGAGCGCAAGGGCTCCACCGTGCGCGAGGCGCTGATGACTGGATTGCTGGTGATTTATCCGGCCTTTGCGGCACTGGCGGCGATTGTCGCCGGGCTTTTTCTGACGGGCGCCAGCGGGACGTGAGTTCCTTACCCTCCCCCTTTTGGGCATAGGCGCTAAGATAGCTTTGGCATGGACTGAAACTTGCGCTTTCGTGGTGGTTCGCGCCAGCGATATCGCAAGGCATGGAGATTNAGCGGGCGCCCGTCGCTCAAGGGGGAGAGACACCCAACTCCTGCGAGAGGGGTTCGGTCACAAGCGCGATGAGGAAGTGTGCAAGGATCCAAGGCTTTGCGATCCTTGGGTCTTTGGCGGGAGGAGAGCGCAGCCCGATCAGGCTCTTCAGGCGCTTGAAGGCGAGCTCGATGCGCCAGCGCATGCGGNGCGCGCCACAGCAGCGGGCGCCCGTCGCTCAAGGGGGAGAGACACCCAACTCCTGCGAGAGGGGTTCGGTCACGAGCGCGATGAGGAAGTGTGCAAGGATCCAAGGCTTTGCGATCCTTGGGTCTTTGGCGGGAGGAGAGCGCAGCCCGATCAGGCTCTTCAGGCGCTTGAAGGCGAGTTCGATGCGCCAGCGCATGCGGTAGAGCTTGAGGACCGTATCGGCGGGAAACTCCTCCCGGTCAAGCGAGGTCACAAGCAGGACGAAGCCGGCCGCAATCAGCGTCTGCGGTTGAACCTTGTTGCCCTTGGCCCTGGCTTCCTTGTTGATTTTGCGCCGCGCTTCTTGTGCCGCGGCCTCGGATTTGCGCAAGGCGATCAGGCGCATCTTCACAGGCTCGCCCTTCTTGAGTGCCAGCCGGGCAGGCGTTTCGCAGACTTCCTCCCGGCAGCTCTCCAGGTAGCCGATGAGATCGAACGCCCTGCCATTGGCGTCGAGCCATCGCGCGTTTTTCCACGACGCGCGCACAACAACATCGCCGCCTTGCGCCATCACCTTGGCGATCCGCTCGGCCTGCAGATAGGCGCGGTCACCGATGCGGATCTCGCCCGGCACCACCGGCACGCGGTCGATCAACTCGGCCTCGCTCTGATCGGTGATCTCGATGAAGTCGAACTGCTCGCGCTCAAGCTCGAAGGCGCAGTGCATGCGCCAAAGACCATTGTTCTTCTTCTCATACGCACCGGCCTTGGCAACCGCTGTCGCATCGAGGATGCGAACCAGTCGGCCTTTGGCCAAACCTGCATCCTCGCGCTTCAAAAGGTGCCCAATNCGCTGTCGCATCGAGGATGCGAACCAGTCGGCCTTTGGCCAAACCTGCATCCTCGCGCTTCAAAAGGTGCCCAATCAACTGCTGCAGCCATGGTCCTGCATTGCGCAGCCGGCCAAGCAACGCCACGTCCGAAATGTCGGCAATCCCGCTCGCCGCCGCCCAGGCCACGACGCCCCGCATGCCAACCTTGCCAAGGCAGTAAGCCAGTGTCAGGCGCAACAGGTCGCTCGCCGACCTGACGCCGCGCGGGCGCAGGAACGCCTTCGTCTCGCGGGCACTTGCTGCGATCAACTCTTCGCCGCCCAGAAGCTCAATCGTCTCGGCCCAGCCGTCATCAACAAGCGATTCGTGTGTCATCGCAGCGTAGAATCACACCCGATTCCGCAAGGCAATACCTATCTTAGCGCCTATGCCC